>NZ_CP009439.1 GCF_000761215.1 Streptomyces glaucescens
AGCGGGTACCCCATCGCTGCGCGATGGGCAAGCGAACACCCGCGCTGCGCGCGGGTGTTGCGCTCACGCGGAGCGTGAGCGCTGCTGGCCGCTGCGCGGCCCAGCTCACCGGCCCGGCTGCGCCGGGCCGGTGACGCTCCGTCCGCTGCGCTCCCGGAGCTGCGGGAGCTGCGCCCCCGCGAGGTGGTCTCCGCTGCGCTCCGCCCACCCGGCCGGTCCCGCTGCGCGGGCCGGCCAACGGGCCTGCGGCCCGGGCAGCGAGGCGAGGGGGTGGCCGGGGGTCGCCTGTTTCCCTCGGCCAGAACTTTCGGGGCATCCGGATCTGCGCCCCATGCCCTGCCCGAGCAGGGGCCGGTGACCCTGCATCAGATGATGCAGCATGTACCGTTGGCAGAACAAGGCCACCCCCCACCAGTGCTTCAAAGCGAAGCACTGGATAGAGACTGGAATGGGCACGCACCCCCGAGTCCGTTCTCACTTGCGCTCGATGTGAGCTACCCACGTCACGGCCTGGACCTTGCTCGGCACTTCCCCGATCCTTTGGGCGGCCTCGCGGTAGCAGTCGGCGAGCAGGTTGTATCGCCCGACCGAGCCTAATCCCCGGTCGCGCTGGCCGTAGATTTCGCGGACCGCGATATCGTGCGCGTGCCGGTCGATGACTACGGCTTCCGGGGCTTCCGGGTCGGCAATGCAGAGGTAAAAGTATCCGGTTTTCATGTGCATGGGGAGGACTTCACGGGGATCGGTTCCCGCCATGATGCGGTTCGCTTTGGTGATGGCGTCTCGGACATGCCCGCTTGCCGTTCCTTCAATGAAGGCTTTGCGGGCCAGCCTGCAATTTTCTGACCATGACTTGTTGGCGGACAATGCGGCAAGAACGCCTGCGCCTTTGGTGGCGTTCCCTTCGGCGATCTCGGCGGCGAATTGATGTGCCGTGGCGTACCACTCGCGTCCGCGTCGCTTCTGGTCGGCGGTGGCGCTGTTCCACTTGTCCATGATGGCCTGCGTGTAGGCGGCGCGCTGCTTTTCGGTGCTCTTGACCGGGATCACGTGGTTCCTTGAAAACGCTGGGGGAGGGTGCGCGAGGGGCGGTGAGGAGCGGGCCCGGTGGGCGGCTCGACTCACGGCCGGGGCGGCGTGGTGAAAGGGGGCCGGGCGGGAATGTCGGTGTCGGCCCGGCGTGGCCGCTGTGCGCGTGATACGGGGTGAAATGGCCCTGAGGGGGCGGGTTGGTGGTGGGAGGTTTGTGGCGCTCCCACCACTGTTGGGGGCGTCTTACTTGGCGCGCGGGTGCGGGATCTGCGGGGTCATGATTCCGGCGGTTTCCAGCAGTGCTACGCAGCGGTCGCGGGTAAGACCGGTGGTGTCGCCTCGGGGGTCGATTCCGGTGAACACGGCGGTGCCGTACTGCTTGCGGGGGGCGGGGGCGGTAGCGGCGTAAATCGCCGTGGCCATCATGTTGATGGCGGCGCCGCCGTTGTTTCCGTCCTCGTCCAGCCACATCGAGATATCGGGTGCGATGTCGATTACCCCGATGTTGGGGGAGTCGATTTCGCGGTAGATGGCGTCGAGGCCGGCCGGGGTGTCTGCCTCCCATTCCATGACCTTGAACGAGGCATCGGGGTGGATGACCAGCGCGAAGCGTGCGGACATGGGTGTCCCCTTTCAGGGCGTGGTGATCTTGGGTGTTGGTCGGCTGCCACTGCCGACCAACAAGAAAAGTGTATCGCGATTTAGCTACCGATGCCAGGGTGATCGACACGTTTCCGCAGGTCAGCCCAATGGAGCAGCGGGCCGGGGCCCGGCCGCGGCGCCGCCGATCCATACCGCGCAGCGGGGTGGATCCGCCCGTCCGGCCGCCGCAGGCGGCGGGGCAGCGCGCAGCGTCTGCCCCGGCACCGGGCGGGCCCGCCGTAGGACCGCGCAGCGGGCCCGGCGGGGGCGGGAGCGGGGCGAGCGTGCGCAGCGCGCGGCCGGGCGCGCAGCGTCCCGGCGCCCCGGGCCCACCCGGGCGTGAGTGCGCGCAGCGCACGGTCGGGGGTGCACAGCACCCCCGGCACGCCCCCGGGCGGCGCGGCGGCCGGGCCCCGGCCCCCTGCTCCAACCGGGAAGAGTCGTCCGGCCAGTGCGCCCGGCCGGCGGCATGCACTGAGTGCCTGGTGCGCCGCCTGCGTCACCACCTTTCTGGATGTCGAAGGGGCTTTGCGCAGTTCAGGAGGGTGATCGACAGTGCAGGCACGTAAGGCACGTGGCGGGAATGGTTGGGGGCGAACCGTTCATAGGACTCGGTCAAACAGGGTCAGAGAGTCAGCGTTTGATGCGCCCGCGGACGGCGAGGACGACGAGGGCAAGAAGGGCTGGTTCTACGAGGCGGGAGGTCATCTCGATGTAGGTGCCGGCGGTGGTTAGATCCTGGCCGGAGGAGCGGAACACGACCGAGTTGAGCGTGACGTTTAAAGCCTTCTCGAAGCGCTTGCCGGTGAAGCGGTCGTCTGTGGGGTTCTGCGGGTCGTCTTTGTCGATGTGGAAGGTGACCTTGCCTCCGCCGGGCGGCACGGTGCCGGTCGCCTCCTGCTTCGGGTCATCCTTTGGGAGCCCGAAGCTCATCAGCAGCACGATGGTGATCAGCATGGCGGCGGTGAGCCAGCCCATGGCCCGCAGGGCGCGCAGGCCGTAGCCGGAGAGCATCCAATAGGCGTGCAGCAGTCCGCGTTCGGCGCGGGACGTGGTGGTGCGGTCGTGGCGGCGCATCTCCATTTCGCCGTAGTAGAAGTCCGCCGCTCCCGGCTCGTTCTTGCTGTCCTCGAACGCCTTGCGCAGCGCCCGGTACACCGGCGCCAGCTGCGCCGGGCCGGCGCGCCCGGCGCCGAGCACCGCCACGTTCCAGCCCCGGGCCCCCGTCGGCTGGCTCGCGCGCCAGTGGTGTTCCTCAGCGAGGGCGCGGCGCGGGGTGAACCGTACCGGGCGCCCGCGCCGCCAGTGCGTGCCCGGCGGGACCGTGTCGAAGGAACAGTCGCCCTCCAGCCGCACCTGGTCCAGGTGCACCGTCCCGGTGAACAGACACCCCGACAGATCGACGTCAGCGAGGACCAGATGCGCCGCGTCCACCCCGCGCAGCGAAGCTATCCGCACCGCGGCGTCAGGCGCGTGAGCGAGGTTCTGTTCTTCCAACGGGTCTCCACTGGGAAGAATGAAGGAATCAGTCTCTGCGACAATCGTTAGGGGGTACTCGAAAAATGCGTGGGTGAAATCCACAGAGGCGTGACGCAAACGCACCTCAGCCGTGGATGACCAACGCGTCCGCCGGAATTCCAGACGCCGCGCAGCGAGCGAAAGCGTCACCGGGCCACCGAACACCGCCTCGGATAGTCCCATCCGCCCGTAGCACACCAACGGCCCAATATTGGTCAACCGCTCGAAGATCACCCCGATAAACCAGGCGTCCTCCTGGAAGACCGCTGAATCGAAATGAGTGGCGTCTTGGAAGGTTGCCGAGGAGAACCAGGCGGTGCGCATGAAAGTGGTCGAGGAGAACCAGGCGAGGTCGTGAAAGGTAGCCGAAGAGAACCACGCAGCGTTGTGGAAAATCGCCGAGGAGAACCCGGACACGCTTCGGAAGGTTGCCGAGGAGAACGTGGCACGGCCCTGGAAAGTCACCAATGGGAATCCGGCAATATTGTGGAAGGTGACCGACTGGAACTCGGCGTGAGTGTGGAAAGTTGCCCCCCTGAACCTGGCGTCTCCATGGAAGACAGCAGAGGTAAACACGGCGTCACCCTGGAAGACGGTGATCTCAAACAGGGCTTCGCCCTGAAATACAGCAGAGTCGAACACGGCCTCCCTATGGAAGAGAGCTCCCCTGAACACTGCATCGCCTTGGAAGACTGCAGACCTGAACACTGCAAGGCCCTCAAACCAGACGGCCGCAAATTGACCGTCGCCTGGCCAAGAATAGCCTTGGTGGCTTTGGAAGGTCGCCCACTCGAATCTAGCGTCGCCTATGTGGTTGTCCAGGGCGTCAAGTAACTGGTGCAACAGGGTGCGAGTGAACGGGGTGCCGCGGTGGTCGATGTCGCTGCCGGGGGTCAGGCTGGCCAGGTAGGCGTCGCGGTCGGTGTCGGCCAGGTGGGCGAGGCATGCGGTGTGGCCGGGTACGTGGATGCCGCGGCAGCCGACGGGGTCGGCAGCAGGGTCTGCGCCGTGTGCGCAGTGCGGCCAGGGCGGCGGTTCGGATGTGCTCATGGGTGGCGGCTCCATGGTGTCAGGTGCCCGTATGGACGCTCTGGAGACAGGGACGGTTCAGGCTCGACCGTGACAGGCAGTGTCGCCGTCCATTCCGTCGACCAGCTCGGTATGCAGCCGTCTCCAGCAGGCAGGCCCCGGAACAGAGTGCGGCTGTACTTCCGGTTGTCGCCAGGCGATGGCATCCGCTGTGACTGGACCCGCGCGAAGCCATGGATGGTCCTCGCATCATGTACGTGCCGTACGTACCTGCACAACCGCAGATAGTCGTCAGGCCCGGTGCTGCAAGGGACAGGTGCCTCACATGTCTGTCGCCCCGCTCGACACCCGAGATAACTGCGCAGAAGTGCTGCGCCCTGGCGCCGTGGTCGTACAGGGACGTCAGGCGGATACGGCGAGAGCCCCCAGAGGCGTTCTGGGGGCTCTGACGGGTGTGTTGGGGAGTGGGTGTCGTCAGCCGGTGCTGTCGAG
Source organism: Streptomyces glaucescens (assembly GCF_000761215.1). Classification (GTDB taxonomy): domain Bacteria; phylum Actinomycetota; class Actinomycetes; order Streptomycetales; family Streptomycetaceae; genus Streptomyces; species Streptomyces glaucescens_B. The sequence goes on from NZ_CP009439.1 coordinate 4,714, forward strand.
GGCGTGGACGAGGTCGGTGGGGGTGGGGGTTGTGCCGGTGGCGAGGTGGCGGACACCGTCGCCGGGCGGGGGCCAGGCTGCGCCCCGGCCGAGCGGGTGGCGGCGGGAGGTCGCGGTGCGCCAGCCGTGGCGTTCGGACCACACCAGTGCAGGAGCCGGCGCCTCGGGGGCGTCCAGGGTGAGGGCGGCGACGCACAGATCGTCCTCGGGGTGCTGGACGTCCGGCGGGGTGCTGGTGGCCCTCCAGCCGCGGGCGTGCAGAGCCTGCGCGACAGCGGCCAGGTACGGGCGTGCCCGGCGGCCGCGCAGGACGGCCTCGGCGCGCACGCTCGCGCGGCGGGTCTGTCCGACCGGGTAGCCGAGCGCGGCGGCGGCCTCGGCTGCCGTCACCGCGCGCTGCTCCATGAGGTCGGCCATCCGCTCGGCGCGGCACTGCACGAGTGCCGCGGTCGCGGTATTGCGGTGCACGCCCAAGCGGTCGGCGACGTCGCCCGCGGTCAGGGCGGGGTTGTCGTCAAGGAGCTGCGCGACGCGCTGGGGGAGCTGGTCGCGCGGGACCTGGTCCCCTGCCCCGACAGGCCTCCCGCCGGCTCCGCTGCTGGTGCGGCGGCGGGGCGCGGGGGTGTACTCGCGTACGATCCGGCGCGGCCAGTGCTCGACACCGCCCACGACCACCACATACTCGCGCACGGCCGGGTCCTTCCTGCGGCGGTCCCACACCGACAACGGTTCATCGCGCAGCGCGGCAGCTTCCTGACGGTCCAGCAGGTCCTCGTCGTCGTCGGCAGCCGGCAGCTGCGGAACGGGGCGGCCGGCGAGGTAGGCGTCGACCTGTTCACCGTCGTAGAGCCGGGTCCGGCCCGCGCCCAGCGGCGCAGGAAAACCCGGCGCCTGGTGCCGGCCCGAGTTGAGGAGCGTCTGCTCAGCGATGCCCAGCTGCGCCGCGATGTCGGCGAGGGTGCGCACCAGGTGCCGGCGTCCAGCGCGGATCATGGGGTTCCTCCCACGGTCCGGCAAAACACCGGACCCATCAAGAAAACAGTACCGACATTACTACCGGCTGGAGTGGCCGGGGGTAGGCTGCTGCCCGAGCACCCCTTCGGGCGGTGTCTTGGGTCGGTCGGCACCCGTGCCACCCGCCCCCGCCGGGCGGACTGAGGGTGCCGACCACTTCCTCGCCGCGCTACAGATCGAACTCGAGCCGTTCCACGTCGGTGAACTCAACCCCCAAGCCGTGGGCGCGGCGGCCTCCGTCGCGGAAGTACATCTCGCCGAGGCCTTCGGCAGCGATGGCACGCAGCTGCTGCTCGCCGGCACCGACGTCCTGGGCGTCGAAGAGACGGGCCGCGTGACTCGGGGGCAGCGCGATGGTCAGGTGACGCATCCGTGCGTCGTCGGTGGTGCCGGGCGCGGCGGTGAAGCCGAACCGGGCCCGGACGTCCACGACCAGGCCGGTGCTGGTGGCGGCCTGGCGGCGGGCGCGCTCGCGGACGCGGGGCTGCCAGCGCTCGCGCACCGCGTCCTCCAGGCGTCTGGCGAGGTCGGCCCGCGGCCGGCGGATCTGGTCCTTCACGTACCGCTCCACGGTGCGCTGCGAGACGCCGAGCGCGTCGGCCACCGCGCGGGTGCCCTTGAGCTGCTTGACCAGGTAACGCATCTGCGCCCCGGCGCTCTTGGGGATGGGGCGGGTGAACGCCTGTTGGACGGCGCGCTCCAGGCCGTCTCCGACGATGCCCATGCAGGACTCTCCGTTCGTGATCGGCTGTGTGGGCCGCTGCGCGGCGATCACGACCGCGCCGGGGATAGTTGCCCGGCGCTGGTCGGCGCGTGCCGCACAGCGGCGCTCAGTTCTGTTAGCGGGCCGGTTCCTCGGTGGCTGCCATGTCGCGCAGGCGGCTGTAGTGGAACTGGTGGGCCACCGTGATAGTGGCTGTCGGGCCGTTGCGGTGCTTGGCCACGATGAGGTCGGTCTCGCCGGACCGTTCGGACTCGGGCTCGTAGTAGTCCTCGCGGTGCAGCAGGATGATCGCGTCGGCGTCCTGCTCCAGGGCGCCGGAGTCGCGCAGGTCGCTGACGGCCGGCCGCTTGTCCTGCCGCTGCTCGGGCCCGCGGTTGAGCTGGGCCAGGGCGATGAGCACGGCTCCGGTGTCGGAGGCGAGGATCTTGAGTTCGCGGCTGATTTCGGTGACCCGTTCGTAGGGCGACTGGCGGGCGTTGCGCTGGTCGGTCTGCATGAGCTGGAGGTAGTCCACCACCACCAGCGGGGCCCGGCCGGTCTCACGGACGATGGTCTTGATGCGGGAGCGGATCCTGGCAGGGCTGACGCGGGCGCTGTAGTCCATCCACAGCGGCAGGTCTTTCAGCTCCGGTGCGTACCGGTCCAGGCGGTCCCAGTCGTCCTGCGTCAGGCCGTCGACGCCGTCGCGGATGTGATGGAACGCCACCCGGGCACGTGCGGACAGGATGCGATTGCTGACCTCGGCCCGGCCCATCTCCAGGCTGTGCACGAGGGTGGGCGCCCCGGTGCGGGCGTTCGCGGTGGCCACGCCGAGAGCGAACGCGCTCTTGCCCATGGCCGGACGGGCGGCGACCACGATCATCTGGCCGGGCATCAGCTTCATCCGGCTGTCCAGGTCACTGAAACCAGTGATGGCGGCCGGTGGGAGGGACACGGCCAGGCTGTCCAGGTGCGCGTCCAGGTGGTCGCCGAACCGGCCGAAGGTGTCGTCCTCGTCCTGGTCGTCAGCGGCAAGGTGCTCCAGCTCTGCCTGATGGGCGGCGATCGTCTCCTGGACCGCGAGCGGGTCCGCCTGACGGGCGCCCTGCATCCCGCGCACCAGCGCCTGCTGGTAGCGGCGTACTTGGGCGTAGCCGTGGACCAGGTCGGCGTAGTGGCCGGCCTCGGCAGGCGAGCAGGCTTCGCTCGCGAGCCGGGACAGTCCCACCAGGCCGCCCGCGCGCTCGAGGTCGCCCGTGCTGCGCAGCTGCGCCTCAACGGCCGGTACTCCGGTGGGGCGGCTGGCGCCGTGCAAGCGCTGCACGGCCGACCACACCAGTTCGTGCGCGGGCTCGCACCAGTCGCCCTCACGCACCGCGCGGGCCACGTCGGCTACCGGGTCGTACGAGGGCGTGGCCATCAGGCAGGCACCCAGAACGCGGCGCTCGGCCTCCACCGACATGGCCCGCTCCTGGTCCCGGTCCTGGGTCTGCGTGGTCACCTGGCCGCCTCCACTTCGCTGCGGGCGATGCTGGGGTGGGTGCAGCGGCGCTGCGGTCCGCTGTCGTCGTCGTCGAGGATCCAGCCGTACTCGTCACACGCCGGGCACTCGACGCTGACGGTGTGGACCGGTACCGGGCGGGGGCTGCTGCTCGGTGCAGGAGCGGACTGCGGGCGCACCACGTCGTAGCGGCGCAGGTCCTGCACCCAACCCGGCAGGCACTTGATCCAGCTGGTCGCGCCGCCGGTATTCCGCAGAACGTCAGCCTCCAGCAGCTCACGATCCTGAGCAGTCATGTCCACCACGGACGGCCAGCCCTGCTCTCGCATCGTGCGCAGCAGCTTCGGCGCGCACTTGCGTGCAGTAGACGCGCCCGCCTGCCAGCGCCGCATCTGCTGAAGGAAGCCAGCAGCAGCAGCGAACTCCTGCGGAGTGAACTCCGCCTCCTCCCTCTGTGCCGGAAGCGACCCCGCGGAGTCAGTGAGGGGGTAGGGGGAGGAGGTTTCCACCTCCTCCGGGGGGTGTGGGGGGGACGAGATGGATCGCGGTTTTTCCGCATTCGGGCCCTGACCAGGCGAAACGCGAGTTTCCGGATCGCGGGTTTTCCGTGATCCGGCGCCGGACTGCGGTTTTTCCGCATTCGAGCTCTGACCAGGCGAAGTGCGGGTTTCCCGCGATCCGGAGAGACAGGGATCGCGGGAAACCCGCACTTCGACGCTGACCTGCTGCGATGCGGCGATGCCGAGATCCACGTACTGCTCGTTGTTCGCGGGGTTCCGATAGACACGGGTGACCCAGGTCGGGCGCTGGGTCACCGGGTCGTAGACCGAGACGCGGGCAAGGTGGCCAGCCTTTGTCAGGCGCGCCTGGATGGCGTTGTACCGGTCCTTCCCCATCTTCCAGCCCTGTGCCTGGAGGTCCCGCCGGATGGCTTCCATGGTCGACGGCAGGCGAGGGTCACGCAGCAGCAGCTCCGACAGGACGCCGATGTCTTCGGGTTGCAGACCGGGCGTGCGCACCAGCTCGCGGCGCAGTACGACCTCTTCCGGCGGCTCCCATCCGCGTTCGAGGTAGCTCGCGCCGAAGTCGTTGGCTGTTGAGGGGTCGTGCGAGTTGTGCAAGTTGGTACTCCCCCAGGCAGGGGAGCCGTGACCGGCATGTGTGACCTACGAGGATCCCGGAGTAGTGGCGTTGCGCAATCTCCTGCGCATACTCTGGGTACAGGTGACCACGAGGGCTGAGAGGCCCCCGGGCTTCACCCCCGGCGAGGTCACCTCACCGGACACGACTCAAAGGCTTTGGACGGCTGTGAGTCGGTACTCAGTGAAAGAGGTTCCGTTGTGGCGACGGGGCCTCTTTCGTTTCGGCTGCTGCCATCTTTCCTTATGGCCAGCGCCATCCGCTGGCACGTAGCGCTTCTGCTTGCGCTCGCGCGATGATGCGTAACTGATCCGGGTCGGCCACCTCTGCGTACTGGGGTTGCGCCGTCGTCTGACCGGCATGCTTACGGTAGATCCCTCCTGGAGCCGACAGCATCCAGCCGTCCGAGACGGCGGCGCAGCACAGCACGGTCGCGACCGTCTCCCAGGCGGGGAGCGCCGGCCACGCCCCGACCGCCAGCAGCAGCGGGGTGCGCGCAGTCAGATGAGTGCCAAGGACCGGGAAGGCATCCCCGTCGTATGCCGCGAGCAGTGTCTCGTAGGTGAGAGGCCCTTCCGGAGGGTCGTACGGTCCGGCGACTGTGGACCCGTCCGGCAGCAGATCCAGGCCCGCGGAGATGCACCATCCCATCTGGGGGTGATCTTCCATGGCCGTAATGTCCCGAGCCAGGGCACCGGGGAGCAGCACATCGTCCGCATCTAGCGCGCGGACTAGTTCGCCCGTCGCTCGTGACAGAGCCATGGTGCGCGCTACTCCGGCGCCGCCACGGCTGGCCATCCCTGTGGAGATCCATGGAACATCCGGGAGACTGCTAAGTGGCCTCCCCGTGGTGCCGTCTTCCTGCACGAGCCACTGCAAATCCCATCCGGTCGGCAGACGGTCACGCTCATCGCGTACGGAAGCGAGTGTCTCTTCCAAGTACTTGGCGCCCCCGTCATGCACCGGAGTTACCACGCTGATGATCCGAGTCATGACCAGGGCTCCAGAGGGGTCTCGTAGCGCAGCTCGACACGATCCGCAGGCAGCGGGATGTCCATCACCTCGACCGGCGGTCCAGTAACGGAGTACGAGATTTTCCGTACCCGGATTACGGGCACACCCGGTGGGATGTCCTGCTCCTCCATCTCCTCAGGGGTTGGCATCGACGCCGTGACCCGGTCCTCGATGCGCCCCACCTCCACACCTACCGTGTGGAGCTGATGGAGTGATCCGCCAGGCCATGGCTCTCGACTGGCGTCGAAGAGGTCCGGGTTGCGGGTCGCCAAGTCGTGCGCCATGTAGGAGACAGACCGGCCCACTCCTGCACCCCGCCTGTGCTGTCGAGTGCCGATGCGGCGCAGGACCAGTGTGCCGGGCTCCAGCCCGAGGGCATCCGCGACATCGGGTGGTGCCGGCACTACGTCCAGTGCGACGTGGTTCTCATACATGCTCGACACGGGAACGCCCTGGTCCAGTTCTGCCACGCCGGTGGAACGGCGCGCGTCCTCTGGTTGTAGAACCATGTCCTTTTCCGCCTGGTAGCGAGTATTTCGGCGGATCTGCTGGATGGGTTGCACTCGCACGCGAGTCGTGCCGCCGCTTTTTCCGGTGAGCAGGCCGCGCTCCTTGAGCACCTGCACGGCGCGTGACGCCGTGTTCGGGGCCACGCCGTGTGCCTTGGCCAGCTCTATCACCGTGGGGAATCGGTCGCCGGGCTCATACTCCCTCCTGATCACCTCTGCCAGCTCATCGGCCAGCAGCTCGTACTTCGCTGTGTTCGCCATGAGTGCACTCTCTCACCCCGACTGCCTACACGCAACGACCAACGCAAGTTGGTTCACTAATCCATCTTGCGTTGGTTGTTGACCGACCTGCGCAATCTGTGACACGGTCATCTCGGCAACGCAACCAACGCAAGATGCCTCGCGCAGCTTGGTTTGTGATGTCGGTTGCTGTTTGAGAACTCCACAGAGTGATCCACCACCGCCGTAACCGCATCGGCTGACGTGAGTGGAGACCCGTCGTGAGGCGCCATTACCGCTGGTGGTGGCAGTCGGCACGTGTTATGACCCGCAGGGCGCTGGCTTCGGCCAGCGGTCCGGGCCGGTAGGACGGCCTGGTCGCTCATCACCTGCGGAGAGCCCGTTGGGCCGACAGTCCACGACGCTAAAGAACGACGCGGCAGACCTTTACTGCGATGACCCGCCCCCGGATGGATCTCCCGGGTACCGAGCAGTCCGCGTCCATCTGAGATCTGGCGCCTCGGCGCCGCGCCATCTTCCGCAGCCCTGCGCCGCCCGTTGGACACCGCCCACGGCCCCTGCGGTCGGAGCCGGTGGCTGGCGGAGTGCGCAGGACGCACTCACGTGACGAACCCCCAGGGATTGCGCCCCTGGGGGTTCTTGTCGCAGGTCACTTCTTCGGAGAGGGCGACCCGCATGCACAGCATTTCACCCTGCCTAAGCGTCCGAGACGAGATCGGCCCCCGCCTCCCGGGAGCCATCTACGCCAACACGGACGGCTGCTTCGAGGTCCTGGCCCTCATCACCAATCCGGCCGACGCCGCGCAGCTGCTGCGTCGGACCGCTGCTCGATGGGCGGTCATCGTCCGCGACACCCTCCGCCCCGCCAGGCAGGCCCAGCTCGCACCGGCCGCCTGACGTACCTCCCAGCCACAACAAGAGCCCGCAAGGAGAAATGACCATGGGCGAGAGCTTCGAGGACCGCATGTTCATGGAGAGCCAGGCCGTCTACGCCTCCATCGAGCGGGGCGAGCTGGCCGGGCCGGCCGCCGTGGAGTCCGCGCTGATGGACGGCCACGTCCGCGCCTCCGGTGCCGACGACCAGGACTGACGGCCTGCCACGGTCCCTCTCCCACCCCACCAGAGCGTCACGGGGTGGGAGACGGGCCGTGGCTGGCCGTCCGGCCAGTCACAAGGTGACAGCCCCGGAAGGTGAGAGCTCCGGGGCTGTCCGGTCAACAGGATTGGGAGATCCCTATGACCACGGCGATCATGACACGACCCGCGGCCCGCACGACAGTGGCCGCGACCACCCCCGAGTACTGGTGCGCCCCATGCGGCACCTTCCACGCCGGGCCCTGCGCCACCGTCGCGGACCGCCAGCTCGGTGACCTCCTGGCCCGCATGGTCCGCGAGGCCGACGCCCGCGTCCCGGCCGAGCGGCGGGCGCGGCGCACGCTCCAGGAGATGCTGCCCGGTTACGAGCGGCAGCCGGTACTGACCCTGTACCGGCCGGTGATGGCGGACGACGCGTGCCCGGTGTGCGGGCGGTGGTCCTGCAAAGGCGGCAGCGACTGCCCGCCCGGCGCAGCACCCGCCCCCGCTGCGTCGGTGTCCGTTCCGGTGGTGACGGGCGGCGGCGGCTGGCAGTGCGACCAGTGCGGCCAGTGGTTCAGCGTCACCGCCGAACTGCCCGCCCCGGCGACCGCCTGGACGTGCAGCGCCTGCAGCGCTCTCGGGCTGTGACGTCACACCTCATACAGGCGGCCCGGGCAGCACAGCAGCGCGCTGCCCGGGCCGCCGCCCACGTCGGCGTCGGCCACCCCCTGTCCCGTCTGCTGCTCGCCGCCGCAGCCGTGGCGGCGACAGCAGCGTGGGACGCGGGGCACCGCGTCGTCGACCTCCATCCGCCCCGGCACACCGAGAAACGAGCATCACGTGCCTGACGACCTGTACCAGCGCTACCAGGCGGCCGCCCGTGCCCACCGGGAACACATCAGCGGCTGCCCCGCCTGCACCGACCGCGCCCGCTGCCCCGCAGGCGAACGGCTGTGGACCGCGTTCGAGCGGCTGCAAGACGCCTACCTCGCACGCCAGCGCAGCAAGCGCACCCGCTGAGCCATCCCCGCTCAGCCGACATCGCCACCTCTGTCGGCTGCCTCCCACGCCCGTCCCGGCCCGCCCCCCCCTCGGCGGCCGGTACGGGCGAGGCGAGGGGAGCCGGACAGCCCGGACCATCACCCTGAATCGAGGCCCGATGCCCACGACGACGAATGCCCCCGCCCCTGCCGCGCTGTTCAGCGACGAGACGCTGCGCGAGGCGTCCAGGATCACCGCCGACTCCTACCAGCCGCTGTGGACCGGCCCGTCCGGCGAGCAGTCCTCCGGCGAGGCCGTGGCCCGCCACCTGGAGGCCACCAGCGCCCTGCTCGACAAGGACGGCTGGATCCGCGTCTACGACTACGGCAAGGACTGGTCGACCGGCGCGCACCTCGCCGACGACGACTCCATGACCGTCAAGGACATGCTCCGGGCGCTGCTGCGCTTCGTCCGCGACGAGAGCGGCACCGAACCGCACCGGACCCTGTCCACCGCCCTGCGCCACATCGGCGAGGCGGGCAAGGCCGGAGACACGGACACCGCCAGCGTGGCGGGCCACGTCCTGGACCGGGTGATCCAGGCCCACACCGGCTCCGACTCCGCCCGCGCCACGCCCTGGTCGGAACGGCAGCACCGCACCCACGCGGACATCACCGCCCTGCTGATGGCCGGCGCACGCTTCGCCCGCACCTACGGCCCCCGCACCACCGCCCGACAGGAGGCCTGACCCCCTATGTCCCACACGATCCCGTTACGCGCGCCACTGGACGAGTCAGGGCTGCCGCGCAAGGAAGCGACTATCGCCGGTCCCCCCGAACCACGCCCGGTTCCCTCATCTCGTCAGGGAGACGGCATGCTCAACACCTTCTCGGTCCCGTATCAGCAGGTCCTCGACCGCATCACCCCCCACCTGCCGCCGTACCTGCGGAAGATCGAGCCGACCCCCTACGGCCGGGTGACCTTCACGTTCGCGCCGTTCACCGGCTGTGAGAAGGAGCCGGCCAAGCCGGACTCGTACTACGACGACCCGCGTCTGGCCTACGTGCCCGAGTCGCAGGACGCTGCCGAGCACCGCATCCGGACGGTCGCGCGGAGCGTCCTGGACGACCTGTACGAGCAGGCGCGCCAGCAGTGGAAGGACGTCGCCTACGTCGCCGACCTCCGCAAGGTTGTCAAGGACGCCCCGGACCGCTGGCGCGCCTACGAGCGGGAGGCGAAGGCGCTGGAGGCGGCCTACGCCTACCTGCGCACCCCGCAGGCCGCGACGGAGTGGCCGGCCGCCATCTCCCGCCTGGTCGACGCGCAGGACCGGACCCGGGCCGCAGCCGCAGCGTTCGACGAGCGGGCGAGGGACATTGCCCACGTTCACGACCAGCACCTGTACGCCCACCTGGGCCAGGGCCAGGCCCTCACCGAGGCCGGTTACCCCGAGGCCAGGGACTGGCACGTCGGCGACGGCTTCGGCGGCTACTTCCGCGACGGTCTCGTCGGCAAGATCGACGGCCTCATCCAGGAGCAGGAAGCCCACCTGGCCAAGGTCGGCCGTCTGTCCGGCATCACCGACTGATCACGAATAGGAGCGGAACATGCGCAAGATCATGAGTGTGAGGCCGTCCCGGCGCGGGACGGTGCTCAGCATCCTGGGAGTCATCACCTTGGGGGTGGCCCTCCTGTCGGTGCTTGTCAGCTACCGGGTCCTCGAACCTCGCTTCGGCGCCTGGGCGGTGCCGACTGTCGGCGCCTTGGACGCCCTGTGGTGCGTGTTCCAGGCGACGGAGATCCTGGCGGGCAACAACCGCCGCCGCGCCCGGCGCGTGCAGATCGGCGGCTTCGCTCTCACGGCCATCAACGCCGCCATCCCGACGGTGCACCTGATCATGTCCGGGCCGGGCGGCTTCGACATGGCCTACGTCCTGACCCCGGTGGCCATCGTCGCGACCAAGGGCGCCTGGTGGATGGCCATGCCGTCGCTCGGGCGCAAGACGTCGTCCGAGACCCTTCAGACGATCGCCAACAAGCGTCAGCAGGTCGCGGACCAGCTGGAGGTGATGGAGGCCGAGGCCGCCCACCGCATCGAGCTGCTGGACGTGGCCAAGGACCTCCAGATGCGCGTCGCCGAGGCCGAGACCGCCTACCGCAAGGCGGTGCTGGAGGCACAGAAGCGGATGACGGAGGAGCTGCACGAGACGGCCGAGGCCACCGCCCAGACCGTCCAGGAAAAGGCACTGCCGGCCTCCGTCGCCGCGATCGTCCTGCCGGAGCTGGGGCAGTGGACGCCGAGCGCGCCCGCCCTGCCCATCGCGCCGGACCGTGACGCCACCGGCACGCCCGCCATCGGCCATGACACCAGCGGCACGCAGGTCAGCGCGGGTGCGGACGGCGAGGCGGCACGCCCGGCCGAGCACACCGTCACGCTCGATGAGCTGGCGGCCGTCGCGGGTGTGCCGGTCCCCGAACCGGGCGTGCCGCTGAGTGACGAACAGATGGCCGTGGTGCTGCGGCACCTGCGCTACTCCGACGATCCGCCCCTGTCCTACCGCAAGGCTCGCGCCGACTACCGCGGCGCCGGGTTCGTCGGCAGTGAGGAGCGCGTGCGTCACGTGTGGGGCACCGTCCTGATGGCCGAGGGCGGCGAGGAGGCGTCCGAGGACGCCGAGGACAGCGAGGACGAGGACGCCGACGCGGACGCCTGACAGAGGGTGTCCGCCCGGTTTCGTCCGGCACCACCAGTGAGGGCCAGCCCGCCTGTGCGGGCTGGCCCTTGCTGCGACTGCCGGAAGCGAAATGCGCAGTCGACCAGTGCAGACCCGGCGAGTGACCCGGCGAGCGGATCGAGCGTTCGCAGACCCGGGGGAGCAGACCCGGCGAGCACTGCGACAAATCCTCTGAAAACAGAATGTGCGTGCGGCTAGGGTCGCCCGCCCATCCATGATCAACGAAGGAGAGGGGTGTGGGAAAGAACAAGAATGCGCAGGTCAGCGACGACATGGCAGGGCAGGCGGCAGGCGCCATCGGCGGCCTGGCAGTCGTCTTCGGCATCCTCGCCGCCATCAAGGACAAACTGGGCCTCTCGTGGCCGACCACCGTCCTGCTCACCGCCGGGACGCTGGTCGCCCTCGGCTACGGCGCCTGGCGGCTCAGAGCCGCCATCGTGCGCCTGGTCGCAGGCGAGAAACTACCCGCGGCGGCCCTGAAGCAGGAGGCGGCCGCCAGCGTGCTGGTCGATCCGCAGACGGACGCTGAGCCGGTTCCTGCGCACCCCGAGCTGACGGCGGCGCTCACCACGGCCGGCGTCATCAGCCGGGAGCAGGTCATCAGGGCCGACGAGGTCACCGTCACCGACGTGCCGACGGGCACGCTCTACGACTTCCTAGTCCCCAAGGGGCGTACGTACGAGGACGTCGAGAAGCGGCTCGGCACCGTGGCCGGCATGTTCGGCGTCACCCGCCTCCATCTGACGATGGAGCGCAGCCGGGACAATGAGCGCCGCGTGAAGCTCCTCAAGCTCCACGAGCCGCCGTTCACCCACCCGTTCCCGGCCCCGACCCGGCAGGAGATCGAGACGTTTCCGGGGGTCCCGTTCGGACACGACGTCACCGGCCGGCTCGCCGGTGTGCCCACATTCGACAAGGCGTCCCTGCTGGTCGCGGGCATGACGCAGATGGGCAAAACCACGCTGGTCAACGGGATCATCACGTGCCTGCTGATCGCGTACGGCGAGTTCGAGATGTACCTGCTGGACGGGAAATTCTGCGGACTCACCAAGTTCGAGAAGAAGGCCGTCCGCTACGAATCGTCCGACGACCCGGCCGTGTTTGAAGACATGGTCGATGAGTTGAATCGCAGGTCGGACAACCGATACGCGAAAATTAAGGAGGCCATTCAAAACAGGCAGCCCGCTCCGAAGTTCACTCCGGTCATCTTCATCGTGGACGAGGCTGCCGACTTCTTCGCTCACGACGAGTCGAAGGAAGGGAAAGAGCAGGCCCGGCGCATCGCGGAAAAGACGCGGTCGCTGGTTGCGAAATCTCTGGAATCCGGAATCTCCAGCGTGCTGATGACGCAGCGCCCGTCCACGAACGCCATTCCGGTGATGGTGAGGGATCAATTCCTCTACCGAATGTGCCTCTACGTAGCGTCCGCGGGAACCGCAAAGGTGGCTCTCGGGGACACGTACTTCGATACTGTGGCACCGATCAACCCGGCGCTCCTGGACCCCGACATCAAGGGGCAGGCCGTTCTCTTCGCCAACGGGCGATCCACGCTGATCCGAGGATTCAACTTCGAGGACCAGTTCATCTGGAGCATTGTAGACGAAGCCACCGTCAAGCAGCAGGAAGAAGCCATTTCTGCTCCGTCGAAAACTCCCATTGAGCATGCAATTGAGATCCTGCGGAACGATGGTGTCGACTTCATGCTCACCGCAGATCTGGCCCCGGCCCTCGGAATCACGGAAAGCGATCCGGCAGAGCGCGGAAAGCAACTCAGCGCCCTGCTCGGCATCAACTCAGGGCGGACGGCCCAAGGGCGTGGCTACAAGCTCGACGACCTGATCGCGGCCGCCAGGTCCTCGTCCTGACCGTCATGGCGACCGTCATGGCGACCGACATCCCACCGTCAGCGGACCGTCATGCAGGCTCAGCCCATGACGGTCCGCCCCGGTGCCATGACGGTCCCATGACGGACCGGAATGACGGCCCTGAGCTGCGAAGACACCATCTCACGCTCGGAAAGGAGGGGGAAGCCCGTGAAGGGCTCCACAGCGGCCGTCATCGGCGTAGGAGCGACCGCGGCCGTCGTCGTGGCCGCGCTCGTCCAGACGGCCGGCGACGACCCGGTGGCGGGCGCGGCGCTCAGCATGGCCGTGCCCGCCGAATACAGGACCCTGATCGAGAAGGCAGGAAACACCTGCCCCGAGGTCAGTCCCAATCTGCTCGCCGCGCTGCTCATGCAGGAATCGGGCTTCAATCCAAACGCCAAGTCCAGGGCTGGAGCGCAAGGAATCGCGCAATTCATGCCGTCCACGTGGGAGAGCCACGGAATCGACGGCAACGGCGACGGAATCCGTGACGTCTGGGATCCCGAAGACGCGATCCCGTCATCCGCCAAGTACCTCTGCACCATCGCTGACGACGTCAAAGGCGTCCCCGGCAACAAGCAGAACAACATGCTGGCCGCCTACAACGCGGGAAGCGGCGCCGTTCGCGAGTACGGTGGTGTTCCCCCATACAAGGAAACACAGAACTACGTCCGGTCCATCACTGCTCTCGCCAATCAGAATCCGGGCGGCGGCAAGGTGGCGGACACCGGGCAGGCCGCCACCGCGATCAGCGCGGCAAAGGGAATGATCGGCACCCCGTACTCATGGGGCGGCGGCAATGCGAGCGGCCCCAGTACGGGAATTTGCTGTTCCCCCGGCGGCCAGAACGGAAACACTGTCACCGGGTTCGACTGCTCCGGCCTCACGCTCTACGCCTATGCGAAAGCAGGAATCACCCTGCCTCGTACGGCAGCCGCACAGTACGCGGCATCGGAGCCCGTTCAACCCGGAAACGTGCGCCCCGGAGATCTCGTCTTCTACGGCACGAGCGCTACGAGCATTCACCACGTCGGAATTTATGTCGGCGGCGGTTGGATGATCGATGCGCCCCGCCCGGGCAAACCGGTCCGCTATTCCCCCCTGGACACGATGCGCGACCTTTTCGCCGTCGGCCGACCCGCCTCGAACACCAACAAGGAGATCTGACCCATGCGCAAGTTCATCCTCGCCAAGCCGGTCGACATGTCAGAAGGATTCAAGGACTTCTTCGACACCATCGGCCTGACCGGTGCCGGTCTGGTCACCAAGGGCATCGCCGCCGTGATCACCGTCATCGCCCTGCGGATGCTGTTCCAGCTCAACAGCGACCCCAAGGGCGCCCTGCGCAAGGGCTCGACGGCCGTCGGCACGCTTTTCGTCGCGGTCGTCCTCGCCCTTTACGGCGACACCCTGTTCTCCACCGTGACCGACGCCAAGGGCTGATCACATGCCGTTCCGAGCAGACGAAGACCCGTGCGACGCCCTCAAAGGGACGCCGGGATACGAGTACTGCGCGAGGGACAACTCCGGTGGCGGACCGCCCACCGGGGGCGGTCCGCCCGCCCCCGGCGGGGGCCAGGGCGTCACCGACGGAGCCGTCACCAGCGTTCGCGACCTCGCCGAAAGCCTCATCAAGACCCTGGAGGGGCTGCTGGCCCCGAAGGACACTTGGGCGCCGGAGAAGGCGGACAACTGGCTATACAGCCAGTTCCTCTGGTTGGGCCAGCACCTGGCCATCGTCATCTTCATCTGCGTCGTCGTCGTGTGCGCCCTGACCGCATGGCAGGGCGCACCCCGCCTCAAGCAGCTGGGCGCAAGCACCGGATGGACACTCGCCGTCGTCGCCGGCATGGCGTCGATCCCCGGCGCCGTCATGCTGCTGAACGAGGCCGTGTCTGCCGCGTTCAGCAGCATGTTCAGCAGTAGCGAATCAACCCTCTTGGGCACGATTGCCAAAGACATGGATGACGCAGCGGATGCGAGTAATCCACTGTCCGTCCTGCTCATCATCGCCGCGCTCGTGGTCGCTCTGGCTTTCGCGGCGTTGGTGTTCATGGCCCGCAACCTCGGCATTTTGATGTTCGTGTGCATGGCTCCTGTGGTGCTGGCGTCGCTGGCCCGCGGGGGTGACACGTCGGCGGTCTGGGCGTGGGCGCAGCGGTTGCTGGGGCTGATGTTCGCTCCGATGGCACTGCTGCTGCTCAGCCCGCTCGCGAAGGTGACGCAGGGGGCGCTCGTGATGGACGCCCTGGTGCTGGTCGTCGCGGATGCCTTGATGCTGCGGATGATCTTCCACGGTGTGCCGTACTTCGGTCCGAGGATGGCCCGTGGCGCCCGGGCGCTCGTGGAGCGTAGGACCGACAACCGCCTCGCGCGGGCAGTCGTGCGGGCCGGTGCACCGGACGTCTACGAGCAGGAGACGACACCGCGTGGGCCGCGCACGGTGGACACCCCGCGCCGGGCCATGTCGCAGGACAAGGGCGTGCTGTTCGCCGCCTACGGCATCACGCACCAGGAGCGGCCGGGACGGCTGACGACCGCGTCGGCCTCGCAGAAAGCCGCGCGGGATGCGGACCGTACCGCGCAGATCCGGCAGGCACGCCAGCAGGCACGCGCAGCTGCTCAGCCCACGGCGGGCGGGCCTGCGGCGCCGCAGCCGCGGACGCCTGCCACCGCCCCGCAGCCGGCGCCCGGTCAGCCGAGCAATCCGTAAGTCCCACCTGGCCCCGGCGCTCACCTGCTCCGCCCCATTGCGGCGGCGGGGTGAGCGCCGGGGCCGGTCCCATCCTTGAGGAGGAAATGCCGTGTACTCCCTGACGCCGGGTTTCCGCGTGCCCGCCCTGCAGCGCGGTCTGAGCCCTGTTGAAACACTGATGACGAAGGCGAATGCCGGGGTCGGGGGCGCCGTCCTGATGTCGGCGATGCTCACCCCGCCTCCCATCTGGACGTTCGGCGCGGTCGGTGCCACCGCCGCGCTGCTCAACGTTGCGCCGGGACCGCGCTCCGTGGCCCGGTGGGCGGTCGTCGGCTACCGGCGACTGCGGGAGCGCACCGCCCCGGCCGCCATGACAGCCAGCCCGGGAGCGACCACCACGTGGACGCTGTACCCCGAGCACGGCACCATGCAGGACCCGCGCCTGCGTGCCGCCTGGCACGAGGCGTTCAGCCGCGCCCTCGCGTTCGCCGGCGACCAGGCCCGCACCGCAGGCATCCAAGTTCACGTGGCGCACCACGCGTGCGTCGGCGAGTACACCGAGCACACACAGACCCTCTCCGTCCACGTGCCGAAGGGACTGGTGGGCCAGCCCGCTCGTGTCGTGGAGACCCTGGCGCACGAGTTCGCCGGACTCGGTGTCCTCACCTCTGTGGAGCCCGAGCCTGCCCCGGCCGTGGTCGAGCGCGGTCCGGGATGGGTCGGCCTGAACGACGACCGCTACGCGACGACCGCGCGGATCACCGCCTGGCCCGACGAGACCGACGGCGACCTCATGCCGACGCTCCTGCTGGGACAGGGCGCCGACGAGCGGTCGCTGTCCGTTCTGTACCGGCCGCTGCCGATGGGGCAGTCCCGCCGGTCCGCGAAGTGGCAGCGCGCTGCCAGCGAGGCCTTCGTCACCGACAAGATCAAGGCCGACGCACACGACCTCGCCAGCAGCGTGACGCACGGCGCGCTCGTCCAGGGCGCCACGCTCGTGGACATCGACGCCTACCTGACGGTGTGGGGGGACAGCCCGGAGGCCGTCACTGACGCCCGCTGGCAGGCGTCCCTCATGGCCGACCGGCACCGTATCCGTCTCGACTGGCTCCCCGGCCAGCAGCACCGCGCGTACGTGATGACCACCCCGCACGGAGCCTCCACCCGGAAAGGGGCGATCGTCTGATGATTCGCCTGCCCTCCAGTCACGCCGCGATCACTGCGCCGCTCGTCGCCTCCAGCACCCGCTTCCCCGGCATTCCGGTCGGCCGGTCGCTGCTGGACGGGCGGCCGTTCCACCTCTCCCCCGCCATGACCGATCACGCCATCTTGCCGTCCACGAACAGCCTCGCCCTGGGCGGTCTCGGCTCTGGCAAGTCAACGACGGCGAAGGTGCGGGCGCGCCGAGAGATCCTTGAGCACGGTCACCAGTACGTCGTTATCGACTCCTACGGGGAGGAGAACGTCGGCGAGTGGGTCTCCCTGACCCTCGCCCTCAACGGCACGGTCATCGAGGCCGGAGAGTTCACCCTGAACCCGGTCAGCGAGCTGTTCCCGCGCGAGGTCCGCGAGCAGCTCGTCCGCTCGCTCATCGCTGCCGTCGAGCCCGGCGCCCTCACCCACCAGGCCACCCACGCCCTCCAGCACGCCCTGAATCACCCCAAGGCCACCTCGCTCAACGGCTTGGTGGAAGCTCTGGTGGAGCCCGAGGACGGCAGGTGGCAGGCCGCCAAGCTCGTCGAGTGGGGTGAGGGCGCCGCCATCGCCCTGTCCCGCTACACCGACGGATCGCTGCGCGGTCTGTTCGACGGGGACACCGCCAGCCTCCCCGAGACCGACCGGCCCATCGTCTGCTTCGACTTCTCCCGCCTGGACCGCAACAGCCCGGCGATCCCGTCGCTGATGGCTGCGGTGGCGTGCTGGGTAGAGCACGTCTGGCTGCCCCAGTCGACCGCCACCCACCGCCACCTGGTCCTAGAGGAGGCGTGGCAGATCCTGCTGTCACCGGCCACCAGCGAGCTGATCCAGCGACTGCTGAAGTTCAGCCGCAAGATGGGGCTGTCGCTGGACGTGGTGATGCACACGCTGTCCGACCTCGGCAACGGACCCGCCCAGGACCTGGCGCGGCTGTGCGAGATCGCCCACGTCGGACGCCTCGGGCCCGAGGAGGCCGCCATCGTCGGCGCCCTGCTAGCCCTCCCTGACTGGGCCATCGCCAAGATCCCCACCCTGGCCCCGGGACAGGCTGTATGGAAGGTCGGCCCCGACTACGTCGACATCATCCAGACGGTCATCAATGAGGAGGAAGCCAAGCTGACGGACACCTCGTCCCGGCGCCGCATGGCACAGCAGGCACTGGCCGTCGAACAGGACACCGCAGCTCCCGCCGTCGACAGCGACGACGACCAGGGGGACGACCTGTTCGCCAAGACCGATCCTGCCGGTGACGATGACGGTGAGTGGGACTGGGAAATGCCGCCCAACGTCATAGACTCCCGCCACCTCGCCGCCATCGAGGCCGCACGGGAAGGACGGTGCGGCGAGGCCGCAGACCTGGCGGCCCTTGGTGAGCGCGAGGACATCACCGCCCACGGCATCAACTCCATTGAGGCCATCTCCTGGCTCTCGACCCGCGCCAAGGTGGCTGAGCTGTGCGGGAACCTGGACCAGGCGGTCCAACTGCGCGCTACCGTCGCCCACATGGGGAAGGACGCTGAATGGTTCGAGGACACCGCGGGCAACAGCACGTCGCAGGAGTGGTACCGCGGCCCTCAGCCGGCCGCGCCTGCACCGCCCACGGGTGACACATTGGCAGCGAAGCCGCGCCGCCGCACCTGGCCCTACGTCGCTGCGATCGCCGCCCTGGCGCTCGCCGCCGGCGGCGTGTGGCAGAACGCCGAAGACGACAAGCAGGCCCAGGAGCTCCAGGAGCAAGCCGCCGCCTACAAGGGAGTATCGGCGACGGAGTTGAACATTGATGGAGTTGAAACTGAAGCCAGGGCAAAGTGGAGCAGAGACGGCCAATCGGTTGTCCTGTCAGTCTGGGTCGACTCAGAGGAGGACCTGAAGTTCGTTCGGATCGACGCCGGTGATCAGACGGCCCAGGAGAAGACAGTTCCCCTGGAGGCGGGACAGATCCCCATGCCGATCCGTCTGGAGGTGACGGTGCCGGTCCAGGACCGCTACCAAGCCGTCCAGATGACTGTCGCGGTGGGCGGTCCCAAGTGGAAAGAGCATTCCCGGGCCCCGCGCCGCACGATCGAGTTCCGTCCGGACCGGACAGCCATCGATACCGATACCGGCAAACAACTCAAGCAGCGCCAGGCGCGGCTGCTGTGATCAATCCTGGCGCGCGTAGCTGATGCCCCGCACCTGATGGTGCGGGGCATCAGCGTCTCACCACGTCATCCTCCGGACGCTCCGCCTGGTCCTCGCCCACCCGCCCCGGCGCGGTGCGCGAGGACCGGTCAGGCCGTCCGGCCTCACGCACTACCATCCCCCTTCCCCCAGCGATTGGAGAACACGTGGCCGTCATAGGCGTGCTGCGGGAGCCGAGCCCGCCCACCTGGTGGCAGGCGAACCGGCACAAGGTCTACGGCACTGCCGGACTGCTGATCGGCTACATGATCGGCAGCCACTTCCCCGGCGCCACCGACCAGTAGCCACAGCACCCTCGCCCGGGCCACAGCACTCCCGCGCCGTCCACGCTCGGCCAGCACCCCACCGAAACGGCCCTCGCGGCACTCGGCTGACCATCTGATCGCACCCGGACAGCACCGCGCCCCGCCGACACCAGCACGACGTCGGCGGGGCGCCGTGCTGTCCACCGACACCTGGAGGTATCGCCCGTGCTCATCCACCGCCCGCGCCGTCGGATCGGCCGGCCTCGCCCGCAGCGCCCAGGCACCCGCTACCCGCACCGCCCCGTCCGGCTTCCCAGCCCCTGGAATCCACGATGAGCACCCCGGCCGACGAGACGGAGGACCTGGTCGACGTCGACCCGTACGACGACGGCCGTTTCCCCCAGTTCCGGTTCAGGCAGGCGCCCAAAGGGCTCGCGACCCGCCGCCAGTTACGTGCGATGGAACTCAGCCCCGGATGTCAGGAACCCGTCGCGCAACTGGTCTGGCGGCGCGGAGCGCGCATGGCCTTGCTGTACCGGGTCGACCTCGCGAAGCCGAAGCGGATCCCGACCCTCGCGCAGGAGAGGGCGCTGGACCGGGCTATGGCCGCGAGGCAGACCTGCCCGGCCTGCCGCCACCGCTACCAGCACGTCCTGCCATTGCGCACGCTCGGCTCCTGCCTTGAGTGCTACGACGGCACGGTCGACGTCGCCGTGTCCATCGGCGCGGCCACACCGGACATCGTCGGCACCACCGACCTGTACAGCCTCCAGCGGACCGCAGAAGCCGCGATGTACGCGGGCAAGCACACCGGCCGTCCCGTCCTCGCAGACCGCGCCCACACCGCCATGCCGTCCATCAACGGCCGGCGAGCCGGGCGGCCGGGCACGAGCCTTGGAGTAGCCCAGTGACACCGACGCTCTACGCCCCGGATGCCATCCGGGGCATCACCATCAAGCAGCCCTGGGCGGCCTGCATCCTCCACGGCGGCAAGCGCGTGGAGAACCGGCCCCGGGTTTGGGCGCCGGGCTGGCGCCTGCTGCACGCCGCAGCCGAGATCGACCGGCCCGCGCTGGGTGACCCGCTCGTGGCCCGCACGATCCGCGGCCTCGAGCTGCCCACGCGTGCGGTCCTCGGCATCGTCCGTATCACCGGCTCCCACACCGACCCCGGCCAGGCGTGCAGCCCCTGGGCGCAGCCCGACCGCGTCCACGTCAACCTGGACGACGTCCACCCTCTGGCGCTGCCGGTCCCGTGCGACGGCCAGCTCGGCCCCTGGCGCGTCCCGCTCGCCGTGTACGAGCACGTCCTTCTCCAGCTCCCCGCGCACCTGCACGCACTGCTCCCGGAGGCCATCTCATGACCTACACCGGTGTCACCAGGCCGACCGGCCACACACAGCCCGTTATCGGGGCCATCCCCGCGGGCGCGCGGGGTGCAATCGAGCCCGATGAACAGCAGTCGGCGGAACGGGGGACCATCCCCGCGGGCGCGGGGAGCAGGGCTCCTCGAACGTGTCCGGCGAGACGATCCAGGGACCATCCCCGCGGGCGCGGGGAGCAGTCCATCTGCTCGGCCAGTGCGCGGAGCGGGCTGGGACCATCCCCGCGGGCGCGGGGAGCAGCAGCGGTCGCCGCGGCGCCACCCGCGGGTCGCGGGACCATCCCCGCGGGCGCGGGGAGCAGAGGCCGCTGACGTTGATCAGGTTCGATGCGCCGGGACCATCCCCGCGGGCGCGGGGAGCAGACGCGGATCTGGCACCTGACCTGCGGCCTTCGAGGACCATCCCCGCGGGCGCGGGGAGCAGTGGTCCAGCAGCACCGTCACGGGCTCGGCCATGGGACCATCCCCGCGGGCGCGGGGAGCAGCCCCGAGGTGCGGAGCGGCCTTGATGAGACGAGGGACCATCCCCGCGGGCGCGGGGAGCAGACCGTGGCCGAGTCGTTCACGGACCCGGGCAGGGGACCATCCCCGCGGGCGCGGGGAGCAGCCCCCTCAGACTCCCCCGATCCCTCCCGCCGCGGGACCATCCCCGCGGGCGCGGGGAGCAGTCGGACTGGCAGATGGTGCCGGGCATCACCGAGGGACCATCCCCGCGGGCGCGGGGAGCAGGAGGCAATGGAGATCGGCCGGGAGATTGAGGAGGGACTCCCCGCGGGCGCGGGGAGCAGGAGGCAATGGAGATCGGCCGGGAGATTGAGGAGGGACCATCCCCGCGGGCGCGGGGAGCAGTGGACGAGCTGCCCGGGCCGCTGGTCCTGCCGGGGACCATCCCCGCGGGCGCGGGGAGCAGACGAGTCCGCAACGGCAGTCGCGGACGCGAAAGGGATCATCCCCGCGGGCGCGGGGAGCAGCGGGAGAGCTCGTGCTCGTCGGCGGGCGGCAGGGGACCATCCCCGCGGGCGCGGGGAGCAGTTCATCCACTTGGGACGGGCCTCCCACACCTCGGGACCATCCCCGCGGGCGCGGGGAGCAGACCCGGGAGCAGATCGTGCACGCGCTGCGCGCGGGACCATCCCCGCGGGCGCGGGGAGCAGGGCGAGGAGCTCGCGCCACTCTTCCGGCGTCGGGGACCATCCCCGCGGGCGCGGGGAGCAGACCAGCGACGGCGCCACGTCCCTCGTGTGGGAGGGACCATCCCCGCGGGCGAGGGGAGCAGGGTCGGCTCCGGATCTTCGGGCAGGTGCCCGTGGGACCATCCCCGCGGGCGCGGGGAGCAGACGAGGCGGCGGTAGGGGCGCCCGTTGCGGGGGGGGGACCATCCCCGCGGGCGCGGGGAGCAGCTGCCCTTGCGCCCGACGAACAGCAGGATCTGAGGACCATCCCCGCGGGCGCGGGGAGCAGTTCTGCGCGGTCTCCTCGAAGCCGCGCCGGTCGGGACCATCCCCGCGGGCGCGGGGAGCAGGGCTTCGGCACGTCGACCTTGCACCCGCGGTCGGGACCATCCCCGCGGGCGCGGGGAGCAGGTCATAGCCGGATCTCCCAACCGCTACTCGGTGGGACCATCCCCGCGGGCGCGGGGAGCAGGACATCCAGCTCGACGAGGACGCCAACGGCCAGGGACCATCCCCGCGGGCGCGGGGAGCAGCTGGCAGCACCGCGCGCGGACAGCGGTCACCCCGGACCATCCCCGCGGGCGCGGGGAGCAGTGGCTGAGACGTGTTCCTGGCAGTTCCTGGCGGGGACCATCCCCGCGGGCGCGGGGAGCAGGAGTGGACGGGGATGCGTCCTGCCGCGACCCAGGGACCATCCCCGCGGGCGCGGGGAGCCCGACAAGACCTATGTGGGCTCGTCGTTCTGGGGACCATCCCCGCGGGCGCGGGGAGCAGTACTTGGTGAACTTCGGTCCGGCCTGGTACCCGGGACCATCCCCGCGGGCGCGGGGAGCAGTCGTTCGGTGGCTTCTGGTATCGCTGAGTGCCGGGACCATCCCCGCGGGCGCGGGGAGCAGGTGGTGCGCAGGCTGTCGCCGGCGTCGAGCCAGGGACCATCCCCGCGGGCGCGGGGAGCAGCCGGGGCATCCCGCTGCTGTACAGAGCGATGCGGGACCATCCCCGCGGGCGCGGGGAGCAGAGCCGGTCACGGGAGGTGCGGCCGGCTGTGTCGGGACCATCCCCGCGGGCGCGGGGAGCAGTTGCCCGCGCCCTGGCCGACAAGCCGGATCTCGGGACCATCCCCGCGGGCGCGGGGAGCAAACAGCCGGCCCGCCGCCCGACTTCAGATCCAAAAAACCACCCCCGCGGGTGCGGGGAGCAGGCCACCAGGTCCAGGGTCTGCGGCTCGTCGAAGGGACCATTCCCGCGGGCGCGGGGAGCAGTAGGGATCAGGATACGGGCGTGTTGGTTCCCCGGGCCGTTGGCTGGCTGAGTTGGGGGCCGGGCAGCTCCCAGGGTGGTTGCCCGACTCAACCCGGGCCCCTATGCCCGGTGCATACCTCTATGGGGTAGCTACCGGCGTGTAGTTAAGTCCAACTTCTGCGGCAAGGGCCCTAGTTGCCCCGCCCATCGCCCTAGAGTGGTTGTCGCGGTGCTGCGGATCTCACCCGCCCTTCGGACCTAGGGCGGAGGGAGGCTTCCGACCCCCTTCGAAAGCCATCGGAGGGACCTTCGAGAAGACGGGTTACGCAGTGTTCGGAAACGATGGGCCGTCAGACGTTGAGGTTCTGATCCTCGTAGTCGCGCTGATCCAGTTGCAGCTGGATCTGACGCAGTGGATCAGTTCGCTCCTTGTCTGACGGCCACCGCCACCCCGGCGGTCGGCCATCCAGGTCGGCCGCCGGTCTCGTTGTCGGCCCATCTGCGTGGATGGGCCGCACGCCCACTGTAGGCAAGGTTGGCCGTACGGCGCTGCACTTTCATCGCAGCGAAACGCTTTGGCGGGATGTGAAATCCACATCGCTGTGCCATTTTCCGCGACCAAAGTTACGCGCCTTCATGTTTGCTGAACTGCGCATCACCCCTGGTGAGGTGTGTCGTTGCTGTTCGTGTTCCGGCTCCTGTTCCGGCTGGGACCATCCCCGCGTGTGCGGGGAGCAGGCGCCCGCGCCCGGCGTCCGGTGGTGGCAGACGGGACCATCCCCGCAGGTGCGGGGAGCAGGTCGGCCTCTGGGACAAGCCGGTCGCCGCAGCGGGACCATCCCCGCGGGTGCGAGAAGCAGGCCCACTTCGTGATCACCGTGGTGCCGATCGAGGGACCATCCCCCATCCCCGCGGGTGCGGGGAGCAGGTCGGCCTCTGGGACAAGCCGGTCGCCGCAGCGGGACCATCCCCGCGGGTGCGAGAAGCAGGCCCACTTCGTGATCACCGTGGTGCCGATCGAGGGACCATCCCCCATCCCCGCGGGTGCGGGGAGCAGGTCGGCCTCTGGGACAAGCCGGTCGCCGCAGCGGGACCATCCCCGCGGGTGCGAGAAGCAGGCCCACTTCGTGATCACCGTGGTGCCGATCGAGGGACCATCCCCCATCCCCGCGGGTGCGGGGAGTAGACCCCCAGCTCCCAGGCTCGGCCGGTCTTCGTGGGGCCATTCCCGCGGGTGCGGGGAGCAGGACCCGGGGTCCCAGTGGTCGTTGCCGGGCACGGGACCATCCCCGCGGGCGCGGGGAGCAGCCTTCCGTGACGCCGCCCTGGACGGCCTGGTTGGGACCATCCCCGCGGGCGCGGGGAGCAGTGGGGGCCGAAGCGTGGCTACATGGTCACCGCGGGACCATCCCCGCGGGCGCGGGGAGCAGAAGGAAATCGCGCTTCTCATGCGTGATTACCCGGGACCATCCCCGCGGGCGCGGGGAGCAGCGGACCTGGAGACGGTAGGTGTCGGCCGGGGCGGGACCATCCCCGCGGGCGCGGGGAGCAGCCGCCCGGTCAGGTCCGGTCCAGTCTGGGCCGGGGACCATCCCCGCGGGCGCGGGGAGCAGCCGTGACCCGAAGGAAGAGCGTCCGGTACGAGAGGACCATCCCCGCGGGCGCGGGGAGCAGGGCATGGGGTTCGTGGCCGCCCTGGTGCCGCCGGGACCATCCCCGCGGGCGCGGGGAGCAGGCCTGCGAAGCGATCGACGCCACACCGTCCCGGGGACCATCCCCGCGGGCGCGGGAGCAGTCATCGAGCGTCACCTCCGTCGCGTGCCCGGGGGGACCATCCCCGCGGGCGCGGGGAGCATGCGTGCCGTCCGCGGCGCCGCTGGTCGACCATGGGACCATCCCAGCGGGCGCGGGAAGCAGGATGGAACCTACACGGCCCCAGGGCGGTTCGTGGCGTGGTGCCTGCGGGACTGACGTGGTGTTGCGGGCCGTTGTCGCGGGGGAGCAGGCTGGTAGGAGAGCACAACGCGTCGCGCGGAAACCGGAAATCGAGCGGTGGAAGGCGATCTCTGATGGAAAACCCCAGCGAGGAACAGGTTCTCGAGCTCAGCAGCGGCTTCGACGAAGCCGACACGTACTGGGCCATCTGGTGCCGGCAGGAACAGTGCTTCGTGCTGGACACCAGGGGCTCGGACGGGACGATGATCTTCTTCAGTGAGAGCGCCGCGGTCACCGGCGCGGGGCGTCACAACAGCGAGAACCCGGGCCACACGGCCCGCGCTTACCACGTCACGCACGCACACGCCTGAGCGCCTGGTTGGACTGTCAGTCCAGACACTGGACTGACAGTCCAAGGAGGGCTCATGGTCGGGCGGGACCTGGACGCCGAGCCAGACGCGATCATCGGTGCGCTCGTTCCCGTCGTCGACGGACTGTGGCCACCTTCGGCCCGCTGTGCGAAGTCGTGCTGCACGACTACCGGCAGCCGACCATGCCCGCGGGCGCGGGGAGCAGCCGAGGACGACGCGCTGCGGGAACGCGGCGTTGGGACATCCCCGCGGGCGCGGGGAGCAGTTCGGCCACAACAACCGCGTCGTCGGCTGCCTGGGGCCATCCCCCCGGCCGCGGGGAGCAGCGTCGGCTGAACGCGGCTAGGTGCTGGCGGCGGGGACCATCCCCGCGGGCGCGGGGAGCAGGTGGATCGACTCGCCGCAGGCCGAGCACTTTGGGGACCATCCCCGCGGGCGCGGGGAGCAGTTGGCGACGGCCACGCACGGCTGGAGCTGCCCGGGACCATCCCCGCGGGCGCGGGGAGCAGTGCGGCGACGGCGGCCGCGGTCGTGCCGGCTGGGGACCATCCCCGCGGGCGCGGGGAGCAGGGCCGAGGATCTTCATTGCTTCTCTGCTTCCTGGGACCATCCCCGCGGGCGCGGGGAGCAGTCCATCTGCTCGGCCAGTGCGCGGAGCGGGCTGGGACCATCCCCGCGGGCGCGGGGAGCAGCGGCCCGGAAACGCAAGACGGCCCGGCAGGGAGGGACCATCCCCGCGGGCGCGGGGAGCAGTGCACCTCTCCGCTCTCGCAGTCCGTGACGCCGGGACCATCCCCGCGGGCGCGGGGAGCAGACGCGGATCTGGCACCTGACCTGCGGCCTTCGAGGACCATCCCCGCGGGCGCGGGGAGCAGGACGACCAGGAGGCGGCCTCGAGGCTGTAGTCGGGACCATCCCCGCGGGCGCGGGGAGCAGCTGATGATGTCGCCCGTGGTGTTGTTCGCCTTGGGACCATCCCCGCGGGCGCGGGGAGCAGGTGGGTGGATCGGAGGCTGTCCCCGGGCTGGCGGGACCATCCCCGCGGGCGCGGGGAGCAGACCTCTCCCGGCTCGGTCGGTCCCGCCCGTGGGGGACCATCCCCGCGGGCGCGGGGAGCAGCCGAGTTCGAGTGCCTTGTTGTGGGGCTGCGGGGGACCATCCCCGCGGGCGCGGGGAGCAGACGTGGCCGAGCAGTAGCGGGGCGGGCGCCCCGGGACCATCCCCGCGGGCGCGGGGAGCAGACGTTCAATGCATTCCTCAGCCTGCGTTCTGCGGGACCATCCCCGCGGGCGCGGGGAGCAGTTGCGACGCGAAGCGGAGCTGTCGCAGGAGGAGGGACCATCCCCGCGGGCGCGGGGAGCAGCGGTCACGCATGTCCCACAGCACCGCGTGCCGGGGACCATCCCCGCGGGCGCGGGGGGCAGGCTGCGGGGCAGCCCGAGCAGATGAGCGACGCGGGACCATCCCCGCGGGCGCGGGGAGCAGGCTGCGGGGCAGCCCGAGCAGATGAGCGACGCGGGACCATCCCCGCGGGCGCGGGGAGCAGGTCCGCGCCCGCAGCGTCCCGCCACGACCAACCCCTTCCAGGGACCATCCCCGCGGGCGCGGGGAGCAGTTCGCGGACGCGCTGCTCTTCGGCGGCCCGCTGGGACCATCCCCGCGGGCGCGGGGAGCAGTCGTCAACCTGCAACCGCGCAGGTCAGCGCGCGGGACCATCCCCGCGGGCGCGGGGAGCAGGATCGCTCCGGGTTCGGGCAGGGCTTCGGGGTGGGACCATCCCCGCGGGCGCGGGGAGCAGCTGACGATGAGGCCGAGCACCGCGGACAGGGTGGGGACCATCCCCGCGGGCGCGGGGAGCAGTGGCGGCCGTCGTCGCCGTCGCCGGTCGGGGGGGGACCATCCCCGCGGGCGCGGGGAGCAGAGCCGGTCACGGGAGGTGCGGCCGGCTGTGTCGGGACCATCCCCGCGGGCGCGGGGAGCAGGTCAGCGCGTCCGGGGTGTTCCACACCCGCTCGGGACCATCCCCGCGGGCGCGGGGAGCAGAAGGTCTTGAGCCGGGGCTCGTCGCTGAGGATGGGACCATCCCCGCGGGCGCGAGGAGTAGCGGCTGTCGGCAATCTCCTTGATCCTCTCCTTTGGGCCAACCCCGCAGGCGCGGGGAGCAGCCGCAACCCGCAGGTGAACTGCGGGTTTTAGGGGGACCATCCCCGCAGGCGCGGAGAGCGGGCGTGCGCGCGCACGTTGGCGTCAATGACCCCGGGGCCATCCCCGCTGGCGCGGGGAACAGCGCATTAACTTCGGCACTGATGGAGAGCCTACCGGGACCATCGCCGCGGGAGCAGGCAGCGGTCGCGTACCTCGCGGCGGGTTTCGAGGGACCATTCCCGCGTGTGCGAGGAGCAGCCAGCCAGCCAGTTGGGGGCTCACGTTCACGCGGACCCCCGGGTGCGGGGAGCAGATCAAGGCAGGCACCGTACGCCGGGCCCATCCCCGCGGATGCCGGGGGCACGTGTTCCGGCCCGTTCGGGTGCGGGCGGGTTGGGATTATCCCTGCGTGCGCTGGCCGCAGATGACGCTGAGTGGGCGGCGCTTATGAACCGGAAGCCGAGCCCGGCAAACGCGGGGAGCGGAACGGCCTGAAGTCTATGGGCCGTGCTCGCTGTGTGGGGAGGACGGTTACATGCGCTCCAAACCGGTGGTTTGGTCGTAGCGGAGTCTGCCGACGGGGCCGCTGAGGCAGGTGCCCTCCGGGGTGATGAGGATGACGTGCTTGTTCCTCAAGGCAGGCTGGGGGTGTGTGGGCCAGTCAGTGGTCGGGGGAAGGCTGCGTCGGCCGTTCCACCAGCGTGCGGGGATGGCGATGGTGTTGGCGAGGAGGTCTTTTTGCTGGCGTCGGTACGCGGTCAGGTTTCGGTTGGGGGAGCGTTGGCCGAGGTCGGCTTTCAGCAGGCCTTGGTGGTCGTAGGTGATCGTGCGGTCCGGCTGCTGGTAGAGGATCAGGCAGTCGACTGATTCTTCTCCGAGGCGGGACACGGCTGCGATTCCTGCTATGCCTCCGTTGTCGCCGTCGCCCTGGTTGGTTCCGGACGCGAGGTCGTAGGTGTCGACCGGCGTTCGCCGTCGACGCGTGTAGGGGAGGAACAGGCGTTCCTCTGCTTGACGTGCCTCGTCTGCGAGCGCCTCCAGGTAGGAGGCGTGTGTGCGGTCGAGAAGGGTCTGCGCCGCTCCTGCGTCCTGGCTGGGTTCTCCGTAGACGCTTTCCAGGGCCCATTCGGAGTCGCGCGGGGTCTGTAGCCGCGTTATCCCGTTGACGTCACGGCGCTGGGTGAGGATGTGCCAGGTGGCCGCCAGGACGTAGGGAGCGTAGACCAGGCCGTCGTAGGTGCCTATGGGGCGCCCGGTTTTGAAGTCCGGGGGTTCTACAACCGGCAGGCCGTGCGGGCCGGGTTGCCACAGCATCGTCAGACGTGCTGTCCGGCACCAGGGGGGCCGGTGCGGATTGTTGGCGGTGTGCCTGTGGATGCGGCCGCGGAACTGTACGGCCACGTCAATAGGGCACAGGTCGGTGACACCGTGATCGAAGTCCAGGTCGAGGGACTGCTCGATCACCCCGGTCGCGAAGACCAGCAGTCGGTTGGGGCGGTCGGGGTTGCGCTGCCCTTGAGGGCCGGGCCCGAGCATGCTGGCGAGCCGGGCTTCCAGCGACAGCCGGTGCCGGGGGAGGAGCATTCCGTGGAGGATGAGTATCTCGTCTGGTCGCCAGCCCTTGTCGTGGGCAAGTTCGACCGCGTGGCGGTAGCGGGAGCGGCAAGGGTCGACCCGTGTGCTGCGGACCACGACGCATCCGCCGTTGCCGGCCTGGTCCAGTAGCGCGGCGACAAGGGTTTCGTCGTCTATGTCCTGCTTCAGTTGGATGTCCGTGAGTAGCTTGGGGGTCGCGGGATGCTGTGGGAGGGGTCCGCCGCGTCGGAGCCGGCCGTTTTTGTCGATCACGGTGATCGGTCCTTGGCTTGCGTCATCGTCGCCGGTGACTCGGAGGCCTCGTCGCCAGGCGGCCGTCAGTTCGTCCCGGATGGTGCGGGGGAGGGTCGCCGACAGGATGACCAGTGATGCGCCGCCTTCTGCCAGCCACTCCACCGCGGCGCTCAACAGATTCTGCTGGAACAGTTCGTAGGCGTGGGCTTCGTCGATGATGACGACCTTGCACATCAGGGCTCCCAGCCGCAGTGCCCAGTGTCGTGATCCCTGCGGGGCGAGAGCGATCTGGTCGACTGTGCCGACTCCGAATCCGGCTACCAGGGCGAGGCAGCGTCGTAGGTACCAGGGGTCCAGTACTGCCAGGCCGCTGGCGTCGGTGCAGGTGGCTGTCTCCACCGCGCTGGACAGGTCGGTCAGTGCATCGCCGTGGGTCTGGTGTGCGTCGACCAGCTCGTGGACGAGGTCTGTGGCTTGTGCGGTGCCGTGTACGAGCGCCATGTCCCGTACTTCGCCCGGTGCGAGCACGGTGTGCAGGAACTTCCGCAGTTCTTGCCCGACTTGGTTGCCGGCTGCTCTTGTGGGCAGGGCCATGTAGAGGCCGCTGTATCCGCAGGTGCGTGCCAGGTGGTGGGCCATCCACAGTGCCAGTCTCGTCTTGCCGGAGCCGGTGTCGGACTCGACGATGATCATGGCCTGTCCTTCGGCCGGTGCGAGCCGCATGCCGTCGGCCTGGAATGTGCGTGGCTCTGGGGTGTCGGGCCACATTTCGTGCCAGGTCATGGGCCGGGCCTGCCAGCGGGTCAGCCGCCGGGCCTGCACCGCCTGGTCGGCTTCTTGGTTGGCTGCTTGCCACCAGTCTTTGACCGGGGTGGTGGGGAGACGGAAGTGGAAGAACTCTGTGTCGGAGGCGACCCAGTCCGCCAGGTAGACCAGGTACAGGAACGCGACCCGCGCGGACGGCCGTACCGGCTCGACCACTTGCGCAACGGTGCCGAGTTCGATTTCGATGGCGTCGGCGACGGTCTGGACGATCGCTGCGTGCAGATCTCCCCATTGTGCGACCGGCGCGGCTCCCCGTGCTCGCTCGACAGTCTCCGGGTTCGGGATGTGTCCGTGATGGGCGCCGAGGAGCACTGCGGCGTCGTGCAGCCCTGCGTGCCGCTCGCCGGTGCCGCCGCACTCGGGGCATGTGCAGCCCAGCAGCCGGGGCAGCGCTACGGCGGTGATGTGTTCGTGCCGGGCGTAGAAGGCGTGGGCCAGGTCCTCGCCGAGAGGCAGTCCTGCGGTGCGGGCCTGTTCCTCCCACGCCTTCGCCAGCTGTTTCGACTGGAGGCTCGTCCGGCCGTGCTGCCACTGGCCGAGGAAGCAGTCGGATGCCTTCCCGAGATCGTGGAGGGCTGCCAGCAGCATCACCACCTGGCGGGCGGTCGTCTCGTTGCCGGCGCCGAACGCTTGGGCGAGTCGCTGGCGGATGTGCGGGGGCAGGTGCCGGTCCCACAGGACGCCCGCGGTCGCGGCGACGTCCAGGAGGTGCGCGAGCAGCGGTGTCCACGCCGGCCCGCCGCGGCGGGCGCTGTCGCCGTTCAGGTCGGTCTTGCCCCATGCGAATACCACGGCCCGGAGTAACTGTTCAAAACGTCCCACCCTCAACTCCCCGCGCTGCTACGGTCGTTGCCCGTCCTGCCACGCCAGTCAACGATGCTCATGAAGACATACACCTGAAGGAGGTGACGTGGTTCCGTACTTCAACCCCCGCGCCCAAGCTTGCCTGCCGGCACTGACAACGGCCGGAACGTCCGCCCGCCTCGGCCTCATCGAGGCGTTCGAGAAGGCCGACGATCTCCAGGGCGTGGCCGGACGCCACCCCGGCGAAACCCTCGCCGTGCTGGAGCTGCTCAAAGGCGTCGCGTACGCGGCCGACGTCTATCCGGAGACCAGCAGCGAGTGGCGGACCTGGGTCACCAGCCGCAGGCCGTTCACCGACGTCGCCGACTGGCTCAGGCAGCAGCCCGACGACGCATGGAATTTCTTCCACCCGGAGCGGCCGCTGTTCCAGAACGGATTGCTGGCCCCGTTCATGAGCGAGCACGGCGTCGGAACGTCGCAAATCGTCATGCACCACGTCGGCGACTACGTGCAGCTCTTCGACCGGCACCACCTCCACCACGGTGAGCCCCTGACCCCTGCCGACGCGTTCATGGCTGTCATCACCCAGCACGTCTGCGGCAACGGCGGCCGGGGCATGATCCCAGGAAGCCTCCTCGGCGCCGCCCTCAACAACCAGGCCATGTGCCGGGCCGGGCAGCGAGTCCACGTCACCGCGCTGGGCCGGACCCTTGGCGACACCCTCCGGCTAAACCTGCACCCCCACGACGGGGATCCCGGCAGCTTCAACTACACCTGGACCGACAGGCCGCGCCGCTCCTTCACCGCCAAGCCCACCGCCCGCACCCCCGACGGCCCCGCCGACCTGCACAGCATTCTGGGCCGGTCCATCCTCACCCGCCCCGTCCGGCTGCCCGACGGCACCTGGGGAGTCGACCGTGTCCTCATGGGTGCCGGCGACATCGTGGACCTCACCCACGCCAGCGCCCTCCAGGACGCCGTGATGGAGAAGGGCACCCCCCTCAAGGCCTCCGGCGCGCGGGCCCTGTGGCGCGAAGCCCACTCCCTGTACGCGGCCACCGCACGCCGGGAAAAAGGCATGGACCTCTACGGGCGCCTTGCCACGCTGCCCGAAGGACACCGCGTCACCCTGTGGACCGTAGGCCTCCTCGCCAGGCCCGGCAAGCTCATCGCCTGGGTCAACGACGCATTCCCCTACATCCCCGGCCGCGAGGCCGCTCTGCGCCAGGCGTCCGAAGAAGGCTGCGCCATCGCCGAGTACGTCGCCGCCGCTCTGGACGATGCCGCCTACGCGGCCTGGCGGGTCGCCTATCCAAACCCCAAGCCCGCCGACAAGCAGGGCCAGCTGGCCCGCTTCAAAGCCGCCGGCGAACACTTCGCCGCGACCGAGCCCCTTTTCCACGAGCTCCTGGACGAGGCCGCCGAAGGAACCCCTGTCCCCGAGGCCCTCACGACCTACGCCACGGAGGTCCGCTCGAACGCGGAACATTTTCTCGCCGAGCGGCTCCGCTCCCTGCCCCCGAGCAGCCAGGGCCACAGGGCATCCACCGAAGCCCGCGAGAAGCTCGCAGACCGGCTCGACAACCCCCGTACAGCTCCCACGTACCTGCGAAAGGAGCAGCCCGCATGACCCTGCCTCTGTTCGAACTGCCCGACCCCGGCGCCCCACCCGACGCTGAACAGACACCCCCAGCCGACATCGACCCTGCCACCGCGCCGCTGCGATACGTGGCCTGGCTGGGCAGCCTTGTCCACACCCACCAGTACGGCAAGCTGGCCGACCTGCGCCGCCCAGCGACCGCCGACAGCCCCACGCACTTCGAAGCCCGCGCCTTCGCCCCCACCGAAGAACACCGGGCGCTGTACCGCCAAGTCGGATTCCTCTTCGCCCGCTACCACGCAGGCAGAACGAGGCCCCACTACGGTCGCGGCAGCCTGGGCTCCGCGATCCGCTCCATCGGCTACGACGGTGCCCGAGGCCCCGCCAACCCCAGCGCTGAGCGCCTCATGATGCGCATCCTCCCGTCACGCCCAATCCCCTGGCGCCATCTCCAGCACGCCATCGAACGCATCCGCGCCGGCGAGACCACACCCCCCGCCTGGTCCGAACTCATCACCGACCTCACCCAGTGGACCGAACGCGGACGCCCCACCTCGCAGAAGTGGGGTGACGACTTCTACACCCGCCGCCGCACCACCCCCCGCCCGAACGGAGCCGCCAAGTGACCACCAGCAGCAAGCCGCAATACCTGTCCCTGCACGTCCTGGAGACCTTCGCCGCAGCCCTTCCCGTGCGCGACGAGAACGGCCAGCCCAAAGCGTTCGTCTACGGCAGCGCCGAACGCACCGCCATCTCCGCCCAGGCCCGCCGCCGCGCCGAACGCACCCACTCACGCAGCCGCGCCAACCAAGGCGACGGCCCCCTCGCCTCCTACAGCAGCGGCAGGCGCACCCGCGAATGGGCCCTGTTCACCCGAGACGCCCTGGTGAAGAACCACGACTGGGATGTTGACCAGGCCCTCTACGCGGCCAAGGCCGCACTCGAAGGACTCGGCCTGAAGTTCGGCGAGAAGGAGTCGACCGCCCACCTCACCAAGGTGCTCATCTACGCGCCCGAGGACTCCGGGGAGCGCATCGCCGAACATCTCAACACCCACGCCGACGCTTTCAAGACGTGGCTGACCGAATACACGGCAGCCAAGGAAGAAGCCTCCGCCAGGGAAGAAGCGAAGAAGAACGCGAAGAAGAACGCCCGGAAGAAGGCCGCCACCCCCGAGGACGACGCGCCGACCGAGCCTGCCGCCAAGGACAGCAAGGAAGAGGAAGTCAAGGTTCCGCCGCTGCCCAAGGAGCTGCGGGCCGGCATTCTCACCGCCTTCGCCCCCCGCGACGCCATCGACATCAGCATCTTCGGCAGGTTCCTCGCCGAGGTCGCCGAACTGCGCACCGTGGACGGCGCCGCCCAGCACTCCTGGGCGTTCACCATCGCCCCCGCCGAACACATCGACGACTTCTACGCCGCCGCCGACGACGCCAAGCTTGAACGCCGGGACAATGCACTGGACTTCCTGGACGCGGCCGACAACGCCGGCGCCGGCATGACCGGCTATCAGTCACTCATCTCCGGCACTTTCTACCGCCACGCCGCCCTCGACCGGCACAAGCTCCGCGTCAACCTGCGAGCCTCCGGCATGAGCGAGGACGAAGCCGAGACGGCAGCCCAGGCCGCCGAAGCCGAATTCATCCAGGCATTCGTGGATGCCGTCCCCCGCGCCAAAACCAACTCCACCGCATCCACCGGTACCTTGCCCAATCTTGTCCTGGCCCATGAAGGCGCTCGGCCCTACTTCTATGCCGCCGCCTTCCAGCGCCACATCGATGAAACCTCCGATGGGCCCGCCGCCCTCGCCGGAGCCAGGAGGCTCCTCGACCACCATCGCCTCATCACCACCAAGCGCACCGACGCAACCCCCGGCCGTCTCCTCACCTACGACCTCGACATCCAGGAACTCATCGGCCAGCTCGCTACCGACGGCGCTCTCCCCGCCACCGAAGTCGCGACCCTGGAGCAACTGTCCGCATGAACACCACCCCTCCCCGCGCCAGCAGGGAAGCGGCCACGCTTCTCATCCGCCTCGCCGCCCCCCTCCAAGCCTGGGGTACCTCCGGTGCCTACGAGCGCCGTGCCACGCACATGCGGCCCACCAAATCAGCAGTCATCGGCCTCATCGCCGCCGCCCTCGGTCACGACCGCGAAGACCCCCTCGGCCCACTCACCGATCTTCGCTTCGGCGTCCGCGCCGACCGCCCGGGAACCCCCTATCGCGACTTCCACGTAGCAGGCGGAGGCCCCTACCCGCTGCGCCCGCGCGACCTCATCACCGACCACCGCCGCGCCGCCAAAGCCACCTCACTGGAAGATGCCACCGGCCCTCACTTCGGCCACCATCACATCGACGGCTGGTACGGAGCCCCCAAGTACATCGAACCCGACCCCGACACCGGCCACCTCCTCACCGCCACAAAAGCCGTCCTGCGCAACCCTGCCGTCAGCGAACGCTGGTACCTCGCCGACGCGGCGTTCGTCGCCGCCGTCGAACACCACGACACCACCCTCCTGACCACCATCTCCCACCACCTCGAACACCCCCGCCGGCTCCTCTGGCTCGGCCGCAAGTCCTGCCCACCCACCGGTGACATCTCCGGCGGTGTCCACCCCGGCACCCTCGAGCATGTCCTCACCAACGCCCCCCTCCTCGCCGAAGCCAGCACCCAACGCCCCTGGGCCTGGATCGACGCAGTTCCCGGCACTCCCCGCGCCGTCCCCGCAGACGACCAGCCCGTCACGTTTCACCCCGACCACCGCACCCACGCCAGCCGCTGGGAAGTCCGCACCCGCATCACCCCGACCGGAAGCATCGAATGGACACCCACCCCGTGAGCACAACCACGCGCTTCGTCGCCACCCAAAGTGTCCTCACCCTCGACGCCCGCCACCCCGACGTCATCCGCGCCATGAACGACGTGCACGACATGCACCGCCTCGTGATGAGTGGACACCGCGGCTGGGTACCCGAAGGTGAAGACGCCGCGCGCTCACAGATGGGCCTACTGTCAGCCTGGACAGTGAACCTGCGCACACAGATCCTCACCCTCATCACCCAGGCTCGAGTCACCCCTGACTGGAGCCCCATCCCACGCGCCGCGCTTGTGGACGCCCCTCACCTGATCAAGGTCGACCAGGCCATCAGAGCCGGCGACACGTACACCTTCCGCGCCTTCATCAACCCCGTCCGGGCCGTCATGCCCACCACCGGACCAAAGAAGGGCCAGCGCGGGCGACGTATGGCCAGCATGTCTCCGCACCACGCGGCCGAGTGGTTCACGCAGCGACTCCAACCTGCAGGCGAGTCCGCCATCGGGCCGTCCGGCATCAAGCGGATCGGTGCCAACGCCGATCCCGCCCGCATCACCACCACGATGCTGCCGCCACTCGTCTCCACAGAAAAGCAGGGACTGAAGGTCGTCCGTGCCGAAGTCCGCGGACAGCTCACCGTCACCGACCCGGCCACCTTCGTCCACATTCTCACCGAAGGGATGGGGAAAGCCCGCTCCTACGGAGTTGGCCTCGTCCTCGTACGCAAGTAACATCCTCACCGGCCGGATTCCCTGATTCCGGCCGGACAACTCTCCGCACCAGCGGAGATCGGCCAGATGCACACGAAGACATCGACCGATTCCTTGCGCAGGCAGGGACCACCACAAACCCACCTTCCTACCGCGTGAGCAAGTGTCCCGGTCGCCATGCCGCTCCGCCGGGGGCTCTCCCTGCGCCCGTGGGGATAGTCCCCCGCTCGCCATCTGCTACGGCTCCTGGAACTGCGCGTCCCGCGCCCACGGGGATGGTCCCGTGATCGCGTAGGGACTAAGGCGAAGACGAATTGCCTGTTGCACCCGCGGGGATGGTCCCACGTGCAGGTACGCCTGGAGACGGAACGCCGTCTGCTCCCCGTACCCGCGGGGATGCTCCCTGATCGCGGATCTCCTGGTTGAGCAGGGCGGCCTGTTCCCCGCACCCGCCGGGATGCTCCCCCGCCCGCCCGCATGGCTGGTGCAAGCACTGCTCCCCGCACCCGCGAGGATGGTCCCCCGCTCCAGGATGGCCTCGCTCTGCTCCCCGCACCCGCGGGGATGGTCCCCCTCAGAGCCTGACGGTGACCCGCTCGATCAACTGCTCCCCGCACCCGCGGGGATGGTCCCTACGACAACCACGGCACCGTCTGGGGCACCGACTGCCTCCCGCACCCGCGGGGATGGTCCCTTCGGCTACCTCGTCGACCGCCGGGACGCCGTCTGCTCCCCGCACCCGCGGGGATGGTCCCGCGACGAAGGCGGCGCCGCAGCCGCATGTGTCCTGCTCCCCGCACCCGCGGGGATGGTCCCCCCGTGAACAACGCGAAGGCCGCCGCGGTGATCTGCTCCCCGCACCCGCGGGGATGGTCCCCAGCCGTAGAGGGTGCTCGCGCTCACCTGGGCCTGCTCCCCGCACCCGCGGGGATGGTCCCACCACGGCCACCCTGGAAGGACCGGGCGCGCTCTGGTCCCCGCACCCGCGGGGATGGTCCCTCCCGCCCGGCGTGACGGCCGATCAGCTGCTTCTGCTCCCCGCACCCGCGGGGATGGTCCCTGGTTCAGGATGCGCAGCTGGTGGCCCGACAGCTGCTCCCCGGACCCGCGGTGATGGTCCCCCCCCACCCCCCGCACAAGGCACCCATCACGACCTGCTCCCCGCACCCGCGGGGATGGTCCCCCCTCATGGCACCTCGGGAGCCGGACGGGCTGCTCCCCGCACCCGCGGGGATGGTCCCATGGTCGGCGCGGCCACGATCAGCAGCCGCAGCTGCTCCCCGCACCCGCGGGGATGGTCCCTACCTGCCCTTCCAGGTCTACAGTTTCTTCGCCTGCTCCCCGCACCCGCGGGGATGGTCCCTGGGCCTGGACCTCGTTCAGTTTGACCAGTTCCTGCTCCCCGCACCCGCGGGGATGGTCCCAGCGCGGGCATCTCCACCCCCTCCAACGCCCTCTGCTCCCCGCACCCGCGGGGATGGTCCCCCGGCCCCGCGCTGCTCGCCAAGCTGGAAGCCCTGCTCCCCGCACCCGCGGGGATGGTCCCCCCCGCCGCAACGTGGTGCGCGACACGATCGACTGCTCCCCGCACCCGCGGGGATGGTCCCTCGTGGGCACCGAAGCCCCAGATCGCGGCGATCTGCTCCCCGCACCCGCGGGGATGGTCCCGAGACGGCGTCCGCGATCGCGACCGCCGCAACCTGCTCCCCGCACCCGCGGGGATAGTCCCGCTGGCACGGGCGAGGTCCGGGCGCGGGTCGGCTGCTCCCCGCACCCGCGGGAATGGTCCCCTTCCCGTCGGTCTCCCAGGCGGGCTCGGCTGCTGCTCCCCGCACCCGCGGGGATGGTCCCGCCTTGGGCGCCCCGTTCATGGGCCGCCCGACCTGCTCCCCGCACCCGCGGGGATGGTCCCGACGCGGCGCCTGTGTCGGTCCCGGCTCCGGCCTGCTCCCCGCACCCGCGGGGATGGTCCCATCGGTGACCCGAAGCAGTCCTCGATGTACGTCTGCTCCCCGCACCCGCGGAGATGGTCCCTGGCGCGGGCCCCTTCGCCATGCTGGGTTCCTCTGCCCCGCACCCGCAGGGATGGTCCCTCCAGCCCGAGGGCTTCCGCACATGGACCGTGCTGCTCCCCGCACCCGCGGGGATGGTCCCCAGGCGCGCCGCGCCTGTACCGGGAGACGCACGGCACCTGCTCCCCGCACCCGCGGGGATGGTCCCGGCACCTTCACCTCGGCGTGGGTCGGCGCGATCTGCTCCCCGCAGGTTGACCACAGCCGGGCCAGCGCCAGCACGGCCCGACCTCGGCGCGAATCTTAGATAGCATCCGCGTCGAGGGGTCTGTGGGGGCCTTCTGCGGTCGCCTTAGCGATCAGTGATGGGTCGAGGGCCGACCCGTTGGCTTCGACGAGGAGAAGTACAAGCGCCGTAACGAAGTCGAGCGGACGATCAACGCCCTAAAAAACTTCCGGGCGGTGGCCACGAGGTACGACTAGCGGGCATACGTCTTCCGGGGCACGGTCGCCCTCCCAGCGATGCGCCTCTGGCTACGTGCATGAGACATGGCACACGAGCCCCCAGTCCCGATCAATACTCCGTCGCCACCCTCAATCACAGCCAATAGAGTGCTGAAGGCATGACGGCTCTTAAGACCTTCAGCTTCGTGCGCCACGTCGATGGCCTCCGCTACCACTTCCAGACCGACGGCGAGCGCAATGGCCGGCCCGCCTATCGCCGAACCGACGGACAAGTGTGGTGCGTTTGGGGGCCAGAGGAAGGCTGGCACTGCGAGATCGCCGGCGGCCTCGTCACCGCCTACCCCGTCAACAGCCTCGGGAACGAGCCTGAGCCTCCTGCCACCGTCTGGCGCAGCTTTAAGAACAACCGCTCGTACCTCTACGACCTCCGCCCCACTGAGCCACAGCACAACTCATGGGTCAGGGCCTAACGGGATTGCCCACCGCTTCGGCCAGGCCGAATGCCCACGCTGCGCCAGCGTGTTCAGCGCTGGATGGGCTCGCTGCGCTGTGCGCATGGTCCCTTCATGCCGAGGTTTGCACGCCGGGTTCGGCGGCACGTACGCGAGCTGTCCGCCTGCCCGTCGGCCCTCACACCAAGGGCCAGCTCCCGCAGGAGCTGGCCCCTAATCTTGGTTGGAGATTCCTCCGGATCAGCTCACCTGTGAAGTGGCTTCTTCCGTCAACGCTTGTGCCAGATCGGCTAGGCGGGCGGCATCCCGTTGCAGGCCTCTGGCGCCGAGGCACCGCAGAAGCTCAAAGAAGACGTCGTTGCTCTCGATTTTTGCGTCTAGCAGCATGGCGAGGGCGCCTGGCTGGTCGTACGGCACCTTGCGGATCGGCCGGTCCTCATCAGCGCTCTGGTCAGTGACCGGCGCTGACGAGTCCGTTCGGGGCTCCGGGACCGCCTGCGCCACTGTCCCCTTGTCAGCGGGTTGCTGTGTCTGCAGGCTCGATGACGAGCTGTCCGACTCGGCCTCGTCTATTACGTCGTAATGGCCTTGGATCTTCGCGGACTGTTCCCCGTGGGAGGCAGCCTTCCTCCCCTGCCTCGTCTTGGTGCCCTCCCTCTTCTGCGCTTCCTTGCGCGCGCGTTCGGCCTTCAACCCTTCCAGGGCTGCCGCTTGCTCCTTCTGGGGCTTGTTGCCCACCGCCCGCAGCAGGTCGATTGGTTCCTGACCGATGCGAGCCTGAAGTTCGGGAGAGAGGTTCAGCAGGGCGAGGCGCTGGGACACCCAGCCTTGGGATCGGTGCAGCCGCTTGGCGAGGGCGGTCTGGCTGCCGTGGATGGCCAGAAGTCGCTGCAGGGCCCGGGCTTCGTCGATCTCCGTGAGATCCTGACGGTGGATGTTGGCGACGAGGGCGGATTCGAGAAGCTCTTCCGGGGTGGTGCCCTGGTCGTCACTGACCATGACCTTGACCGTGGGCAGTTGCGCCTCTCGGATGCCGGCAAGGCGGCTGCTGCCGTCGATGACTACATACAGCGTGTCGGGTTCGAGTTCGCCTTCGCGGTCAGGGTTGGCCTTGACGTAGGCGTCCCGGTTCATGATCGTGATGGCTTGCTTCTGACCGTGGGTCTTCAAACTGCCGACGAGGTCAGTGAGGTCACCAAGGCTGGAACGGGGATTGTCGGGATTGAGACTGATGAGGTGCGGAGGCAGCTCGGTGGGCGGGGCGACACCTTCGGTGGGAACACCCGTAGCGGCGGCAACGGCTTGCCGGCGGGCGCTGACTGGGCGCACTCCCCCACCGAAGCGGCCGCTGCCCAGCTGATCGGCCTTGCTCATGCGATCTCCCTGGCGAGTGCTCGCATACCAATCGCCTGCTGTGACCTGGGAGCGTATGACAGCAGCGGCTGCTTCATCCGGACTGCTTCCTTCTGTTCCTTCAGGTCCCCGATAAGACCGACGACGCGGGGATCCTTTATGTCCACCCACCCTTGCAGGGAGGATGTGGCGATGAAGCCACGGCGGGAGTCGTAGAGGTTGACCACGATGCCGAGGTAGTCGATGTCCACCTGCAGGTCGCTCCGCAGATCGTCGATCTGCGTGGTGAGCAGGTCGTAGGCGTCGGCGGAGCTGTCCTCTGCCTGCACAACGATCAATGCTCCGGACTGGCCGGGCTTCTCGCCGTCACGGCGGCGACCGTAGTAGGCGGCGGCATCCATGCTCAGGCCGAGGCTCGGCGGGCAGTCGACGACGATTACGTCGTAATCGGCCTCGAGCGGGGCGAGGGCGCGCTCAAGGGCGGCTTCCCTGGCACGCACGGCAGACAGGCGTACGTCGAGGAGGAAGGCATCGTTGCAGGCAGGCAGGAGATGAAGACGCCCGCCGAACTTGTCTTCGTCGATGGAGACGATGAGGTCACGCAGGTCGCCCTTGGGGTCCCCCGCCATGTGGTTGGTGAGGCTGTCACCGTGCATGGGCAGAGGCGCGGCCCCGAGCTGATTGGTGAGGTGGCACTGCGGGTCGAAGTCGACCAAGAGGACACGCAGTCCCAGACCGGGCAGGTTCTCGACTTCCAGCGGGTCGTTGGCGGTGGCGTCCTCAGATGCTGACTCGCTCGCGCGCAGGGCCTTGGCAAGTGCTTTGGCTACTCGCACAGCATGGAGGGTGTTGGGGTCCTCTGCGAGTGCTTCGCCCAGCCCAGCGGTGATCGCTGTCTTGCCGACACCGCCTTTCTGGTTGCAGACGATGATGCGGCGAGTGACCTCCGGCCGCGCGACGTCGGGTGCCGGGTTGGAGTCGAGCCACAGCTGGACGGACTGGGCCAGGCCCTGAATAAGCGAGACGCCGCGGTCTGCGGCGACTTGGCGGAACTCTTCCCACTGACCTGGGGGCAGGAAGGTGGAGAAGGAGTCGGCGCCGGAGGTGTCGATGGCCGACGTGGTGGACGCCAGACTGCACCAGTCTCTGATGCCCTGCTCGACGGCAGCCTGGATCTCAACGCCGTGCTGGGCGGCTCTGATCTTCAGGTTCTGCCGGAGCCATCCCGGCAGCTTGGAAACGACCTTCTCGCGGTCGCTGGAGGTGGCTGGAGAACTCATGCGAGACACCTTACTAACGTCCTTGATCTTTTACAGCATCGACACGTTAGCTGGCATGACTTGTTGGGCCTCTCGGGCAGCGCTCAAGCTCATTACGACGTAATAGGTACCCCCTCACCTCCCGGAGGGCGGCCTCCGCTATTACGGCGTAATAAGCACACCCCGGACACAGACAGCTTGGACACGCCGCAGACGGCAGAGGGCGTGTCGTTTAGATCACCCCGGCCGTATGCAGGCCTCATCCGGTTGGCCGCTGCTCGCACGCCGAGTCGCGTTGGACGCCACAGGATGGGAACAGTGCCCCATCAACTGTGATCCGAGACCGCCACGTCGACGGTGAGAGGGGCGGGTTCCTGATGCAACTGCCTTCGAACCACGTTGCCGGTCACGCGGAACAGGTCACCGGACTGCTCCCCTAGTGATCCGCAGTTCCCCGCTGCATCGCGGAGGACCTGTCGGGGGCGTCTTGGAGGGGGTTTCCGCGCCGACCGGGACGATCAGGTCGAAGGAGGCGGATCGCGGGGGCAGCGCCTCTACCCAGCCGCCGACGGCGTAGTCCTTGCGACCACCAGCCGGCCTCGGCCAGGGACCCGGCGGGACGACGGGCGGGGGCACCGGTCCTCTCGGCGAACACCAGCGACTCGCGGTTGCGGTCGGCTACTCGGCCTCGGTCACGCTGCTCCGGCGGTGCGAGCACCGTGGGCTAGTGCGGCGCCGGGCGGTCACGGCCGAAGAACCAACCGTTGCTGACCCAGGCTCGAGGACAAGTCGGCCGCCCTTCTGGCCTCGCTAGTGCTGTGACCGCATAGGTTCACCGGGTTGCTCGTTGTGTTGGCTGGGAGTCCAACCAGCAGGGGAGGCGGGGTGGCACCACCGGTCAGAGTCCGGAGGCTGATGGAGGAGAAGGGGCAGAAGCTTCAGCAGATCGTTCGGCGGGGCAGTACGAGCTCGGTACGGTTTCGGCGGGCGATGATGCTGCTGGCCTCGGCCGGCGGCAGCACGGTCCGGTAATCGCGCGGCTGGTTCAGGCGGACGAGGACACCGTCCGGGACGTGATCCACCGCTTCAACGAGATCGGGCTTGCATGCCTCAACCCTCAGTGGGCGGGAGGCCGTCCCCGCCTGCTGAGCAGTGACGACGAGGACTTCGTCATCTAGACGGCCACCACCCGGCCCACCGTGCTGGGCAAGCCCTTCACTCGCTGGTCAGTCCGCAAACTGGTCGATCACCTTCGCAGGAACATAGCCCGGCCTGTCCGGATCGGCCGCGAGGCCCTACGGGGCCTACTGGCACGCCGGGGGATCACTTTCCAACGGACGAAGACCTGGAAGGAATCTCCAGACCCGGCCTTCGACGCCAAGCTGGAACGGATCGAGTACGCGGTCAACGAGCGTCCTGACCGCACGTTCGCCTTCGACGAGTTCGGGCCACTGGGCATCCGCCCCACCGCCGGCTCCTGCTGGGCCGAACAGAGCCGCCCCGACCGGCTGCCTGCCACCTACCACCGCACCCACGGCGTCACCTACTTCCACGGCTGCTACTCCGTCGGCGACGACAAGCTGTGGGGTGTCAACCGGCGTCGCAAGGGCATCGACCACACCTGGGCCGCCCTGCGGTCGATCCGGGCCGCCCGTCCGGACGGCGCCCCGATCTACGTGATCCTAGACAACCTCTCCGCCCACCTGAACTGGCAGATCCGCAGGTGGGCGGCCAGGAACAAGGTCGAGCTGTGTTTCACACCCACCTACGCGTCCTGAGCCAACCCCATCGAGGCCCACTTCGGGCCGCTGCGGCAGTTCACCCTCGCCAACTCCCACCATTCGAACCACAACGTCCAGACCTGGGCCCTGCACGCCTCCTGCGCTGGCGCAACCAGAACGCCCGCCACCCCGACGTCCTGGCCGCCCAACGCCGCGAACGCGCACGCGTGCGCAGCAAACGAGGCTTCCGCTGGGACGGCAGGCCACTGCCGGCCGCAGCCTGACCCCGCTCAACCCGGCGAAGTCACCGCATTAATCGTCGAACTCGAAGCCCGAAGCCTCCGCACGGGCAATGATGTCGCGGACCGCCTCGGGGCTCGTGATGACGGCTTCAACGGCCATCCTGAGCCGCGCGAGGTCGCTCGAACTGCCGATCGCGCAGAACATGCCAGCCTCGCTGTCGAAATCGACCTGCTCGGCAATATCCGGCCAGGCAAACCGCACGAGCCCCTCCCAGAAGTACCCGTTCGGCTCGTGCCCGGCGGCAACTACTGCGGCATCGGCAGCCAGGCCGCCAGCATCCAACGTCAGCGAGTGCTCACCATCGAAGTCATGGAGGTGGATGGTCACGGCGCGATCGTCTCACCCCACCACCCGAACCGTTCGTCCGGTCCCTCACAACTCTCGAACCCGGTGAACCTATGCGGTCACAGCACTAGCAGTCGATCGACGTCATACGAGTTCGTAGTTCGGACCGGTGCTCTGTGGCGGGATGCGCCCGGCGATACGGGCACGGGGCCGGTCCCGCGAGCTGCCCCGCCGACGCCGATGACAGCGAGACGGCACCCGGAACCAGGTACTCACCCGTCTCGAGGCTCTGGCCGGTGCCAAGGGTGCAATTGCCATGGTGACGAGCGAGATCAGTACACGGCTCGGAATCCATGTCGGACACCATCCCAGGTGAGCCACACAGCCGCGACCGGATTGCGAACATGCCCCTCACCTCGTCAGACAACAGCACGCGTCTCACCAACGTCCCGGGCCAGCACACTAGAACCCAGGGTGCAGCAGGGATTGCGTCAACTGACCAGCTCAGTAGCCGCCTGGAGGGCGCGCCGCGCCTCAGCAGTCGTCGCGGCTGGCAGAGCGGTGCTGCGCTCGATACTCCGCGCCTCGCGGACGAGAGCCTTGACGTAGGTGTTGAGGCTGAGCAGTTGAGTCGGGGTGTGGCAGCCGGGAAGTACGGCCTCGATCTGGTCCAGCCAAAAAGTCATGTCCTCGTCATCATCGAGGCCAGTCCGATGCTCGATCAGACCTTGCGCCACGGGCTCCAGCAAGGCGTGCCGGCGGGCGGCCTCCTCTTGGGCGCGGCGCTCAGCAGCAGCTCGGGCAGCGGCATTCCGC
Source organism: Streptomyces glaucescens (assembly GCF_000761215.1). Lineage (GTDB taxonomy): Bacteria > Actinomycetota > Actinomycetes > Streptomycetales > Streptomycetaceae > Streptomyces > Streptomyces glaucescens_B. The sequence continues at coordinate 49,311 of NZ_CP009439.1, forward strand.
TCAGCCTCACGCACGGCCTCGGGCGTGCGGCGCACAGGCCGGTCGCTGTGCGGCTCGTCCACGAGAGTGACAGCCCGCAGGCGCTTCGCCTTGTTGTAGGCGGCGTTGGCCGCGTTGACGGCGAGGGCAGGGGCCAGCTCCGCCCATGCCACCTGTGCGGCACGAGCATCTTCGATGGCCCGGGCTTGGTGAAGGTCGACCTGCTCGCGGAGGTACTCCCATAGAAGCACCCGTGTGATCGCGGCGCGACGGCGTGCCGTCTCGCTCCTCAACGCGCGGGCGTTGGCTTCCAGATAGAGCAGGGCTCCATAGAGCTCGTCGTCAGCCGGCATCCGGCTGACGCGCTGGTCCTCAGCCTCTTCGTGTAGCTGGCGAAGCTCACCAATCATCGCTGCTGTATCAAGGTGACCGACCCGCTTCGATGCTCTGACCAGGGGCTTTGCAGGGTCCGGCGACTTCCGGGCAGAACGGGGCATGAGATCCAGTCTGCCTCAGAGAAGGTGATTCACATACTGTGAATCACCTAGGAGTGGCTTCGCAGGCGAGGGCCTGGGCGCCCGGGTGCTAGTCAGATCCCGCTGAACGTTGCTGGCTTGGGAACAGCAGGAGGCTCTATTACGACGTAATGACTTCGCTGGCGCGGCACGAGCATCAGCCGAGCACCCTCCCTACTGGTCAGCCCGTTGTGCCGGTCGAAGCAGCAGTGCCATGTAGCCGTTGCCGGCGCATCTGCAGTCACGCCCTTTCGCCTGTGCCACCAAGCAGTCACCCACCTCGCTGAGCTACACGCCCGACGGTCGGACGCTGCACATCTCGGACAGCGCCTATGTGGTGAGCTGGCGGACAGGCTCGCGCGCCTCACCATGGGGACGACCTTCCCTCAGCTTGTCACGCGGGTGGCGTTCAGCAGGCAGACCGACCGCGGATCGCGCCCAGCCAGCCGCTGTCCCGGGTGGTCCGGAAGCGCGGCGACCCGGCCGGGGCGAGCGTGCAACTGTGGCCGGTAGGCAATCCCGGCCCCATGCCCAGCGGCGGGGCCCGGGACCTGCCTGGAAGCAACGTCGGTTCGGCAGTGGCATTCGATCCGACAGGACGGATCCTGGGCGCCGGTAGCCCGTCCGGCACGCTGACGCTGTAGCGGATCGGGGATGCCTACGAGGAGCACCGCCGATTGGGGCCTCCGGTCAAGGGCCACCCGTACGGCGATCTCCGCCACCACCTTCTCACCGAACGGCACCACGGCGGCCACCGGGACGACCCACGGCGCGATCGTGATCTGGGCGCCCGACGAAAACGGCCCGCAGAACCTCAGCGGCGCGGCAGCGGAGAGCCAATCGAGCCCCGTTCGCACAATGACGTTCTCCCCCGACCCCCGCACCCAGGTCACCGACGGCGCGGACGGCGCGGTGTGGTTGTGGAACGTAGGGGCCATCGCGGACACGCGTGCCGAGCCGGCAGAAACTGGCGTGCGCCCTCGCCGGAGGCAGACTCGACAAGGTGGAGCGGGGATCCTTCGCGCCGTCGCTGCCGTACCGGAACACGTGTGCGTGAGCCGGGAGCAGCCCAGCGAGAGGGCCACGGCCTGCGCCGGGGACGGCGCAATGATCGCAGCGGTCAAGCGTTCCGACGCCTGTCGTCGACCGGTAACGCTTCGCTCACGAATACGCGACGCCTGAGCATGCGGCGTCACCAGTCCCGAGGCCGGATGCCGTCTCAGAACCCGGCAGCAGTCTGGGGGAGTCGGCGGGTGCGAAGCCAGTCACCGTGAGCAGCCCCACGCGCCCCCTTGGCCTTGCAGACGTCGGCGTGGGGGAGAGCCCGCTGACCGGCGGCCTGTTGAACACCGCTGCCGCTGACCGCCGTCGGAGGCGGCCAGCTCTCGCACCGCACTGGCGGGCACCCGCCCCGTGCGGACCCCCGTACCCCGCGCACGCCTGACCAGCGCCGGTGACGCCTTGGCGGACGCAGGCAGCCAGCCACGATGCGGACGTCGACGGTCAGGTCGTCACAGGCCCTCGGCGAGCAACGCCTTCACGTACTCCCGTGCGCGTCGATCGAGCGCCTCGTACTGTGCCTCCCGCTCGGCTCCTGCGACCGCTTCGCTGACCACGAGAATCCCCTTGGCGTCGATGCGCTGCAGGCGCTCTTCAGCGTCGGTGAGCAGGCCGACGGCGGAGTGGGAGAAGCCGCAGTAGTAAGCGAGGCCTTCGGAGTTGGCCGACCAGTTCCTACTGGCCGGACTTGGGGCCGGACTCACAGACAGCTCGATCGAGGACGATCGTCGCGCGGTCTTCGAGTTCATACGGTTCCTCGGCCGAGGGTGTGGACGGCTGGGCCGGTGGACGCGGACCGGTTCCTCACGGACCTGCGCAGGATGAAGCAGCTGGGGCACAGCACGGTCCAGCGAGGCGTGGACGCTCGCACAGTTCTTCGACTTCCTGATCGTCCGCTACCAGGGTGACGTTCACGCGCTGACCGGGCTGGTGCTTGATCCCGAGCCCAGGGCGTCCGTCAGCACTGCCCTGGCACCGATCGTCCCGAACCAGGCGTCCAATACCTCGACTTCGGTATAGAGGGTCCGGGGAGGAGCCCTTGATGCTGCGCGAAAGTGCGCGCTGTACCTGTGCAACCTCCATACCCATGGCGGATGTCTGTCTCAGCAAGCTGCGTCGTCCTGTGAGGCCAGATGACACACCCTCGTTCTCCCCGTCTTCGAATCCGCACCACGCCCCCGCGACCGCCTGTAAGACAGCCACACGCGACTCCTCCACAGGAACCTTCACCCCCAGAACCACCCACAGGGCGTGTGACCAGATGGGCAAGGGCCAGCCTCGCGTGGTACCGGCGGGTTGACTGGGCACGACACACGATGGTCATTGCGGCACTTGTGGCAGCCGCTGGCCTAGGGATCCAGGCCGTCAGCAGCATAAAGAGCAACGCACTGGCCGACGACCAACTTTCCCAGTCCGAGAAGCAACAGCGGGAAAAAGAGCGATCTCAGATTGCTCTGATTAACTTCTGGGGCGAGGCTGGGCGCTGGCCAGTGGATGACCTCCTGGTGGTCGTCAATCGTTCGCTCGACCCAGCTCACATATGGATCTACCTTGACTTCAACGGTCACCCGGACTCCGGCTACTACTCGCTTGGCGTGCTGCCGCCCTGCAAGCGCTTGGAGATGGACTTCCCGCAGAAGGGCGCCGCACCGTGGCCGATCAGGAAGCTGCTCGTTGTTGACTCAACCGGTCGAGCCTGGGTACGCACCCCTGGCGGTCGACTTAACGAGAGCACGGCTCCCACTACGGTGCCGGAGACAGTGACCGAAATGAGACCCTCTAGGGGACTCATTCCCACGCTAGTTGACCTCGATCAGTGTGCAAGCAGCAGCGGCTGAAACCCTGTTGGACCGTGAGCCGCAGCCCGATGAGGCGCTAACCTCCTACCAGCGGCTTACACGCCGGGGGACTGCGCTCCTGCGAAGGACAGGCAGAGAGCAGCGTCACCGCCCGCTTCCGCAGGCGTCACCGGCGCTGCCGCGCCTTGGAAACACAGGAACAGGCGCCCGGCCGGTGCTGGCTTCACAGCTCCCAGTGGACCCCTCGACGCCGTCGGCCTACGTCCGCAGCGGCTCCCGTTCCTGGCCGGCGTCCACCTCGAGCGTGATGCTCACCCGGGCGCACTGCCGTGCGTACACAAACGCCCGGAACTTGCGCAGCGCCACCTCACCGTCGGCCCAGCTCCCCTCGATTAACGGGCCGCCCGTGCGGAACGACATCCGCACGGGGATGTCCCCGCCGTCGGACGGCTCGGCGGGTGGGGTGCGCCGCCCGCGCGGTCGGCCCGTGCCCGCCGGGCGAAGAGGCGGCCTGAACCGAGCAGGCCCGCCCGCGCCATGGGTGCGGGTTCTCATGAGCAAGCTTGAGCGTGACAAGGCGTTCAGCAGGGGCCGGGCCTTCGGCGACGATGCTCGTCGGGTCCTCCAATGAGCAGTCCTAGATCCGCCGGTGTCCGGGGTCGCCCGCCGCCGGGCCGCCCTCCAGTACCGGGCGCTGGCACAGTCGTACGGCGTTCAGTATGTGCTCGCCCAGAGGGTCCGATTGCAGGTGGGGAAGGGCGTCGATCCGTAGGCGGTGCCCGTCACGGGTGATCACGTGGTAGGCGACCACCCTGCCGCCGAAGAGATTGGCTCCGTGGGCCTGTCGTGAGAGCACAAGGCGGTCGACGTCGTCCCAGGTCACGGCGCGAGGGCGGCCGTAGAAGGTGTACACGAACCCGCCCGCGTACAGATGCGTGCGAACGAATCCCTTAGGCATTCTCCACAACAGGACCGGAAGCGCGATGATCACCAGAACGAGTACCGCGAGCAGACACAGCACCACGGTGCTCACCAACTTCTGAAGGCCGGGGATGTCGGTCCCCGTCTTGCTGAAGACCCAGTTCACGCCCCACAAGGCTCCCACGATCACCGTACCGATGGCCACCGTACCGGCCACGATCTCCAGCGGGCTGGTGTTCTTGCGGGTGAAGACGTGATCGCCCAGTGAACGCTCGGCCGCCAGGCGGGTGACGCGTGCCGACGGGGCGTATCCCTTCATCTCCACAGCATTGGGGAACCGCTTGATGACGGCGACGCCCAGGACCGAGGCGGCAAGGCCCGCGAGGAGGACGGTGACGGCGGACGCGGCCGGGGTGTCGCCGAAGATCAGCACTCCCAGGCCGTACAGCATCGTCGCCAAGCCGCCGAAAACCACCAGCAACATCAGGCAGCCCAAGTTCAACAGGGGACCGGGCTCGGAGTGTTGCTGCGGTTCTTCTGTCATGGCGTCCCCCAGGAACTCGTGGTTGGCGACGCCGAATCTAGCCGTTCCGAAGGAGGCTCCCCACTTCAGCCCTGTCTCCGAACCATCCGCCTTGTCTTTGCTCGTGCTGATTGCGAATGGCGTCCCTGAGGGGCGTGTCCTTGATGTAGTCCTCGTTTACGGCGACGACGGACACGAGCGGGGAGGGGATGTTGGGGTCCGTGGGGTGTCGACCCGCGTCGCGGGTGAGGGAGCCGAACACAATGCCGCGTCTGGCAGGGTCAGCCGGTAGCAACGAGATCGGCCACCTGTGCTGCGACCGGGCCCTTCGTTGCTCGGTGAAGCTCTCGGGGCCGGCAGCCCTGAGCTCCAGAACCACCGAGGAGACCACGCCGCCGGTGAGTAGCGGGTGAAGCTGGCCGTCTTCCAGGGCCACGGCAAGCCTGCTGCACGCAGCTCCTTGAAGCCGCGGTTCACGGTCGGCTTGTGTCTCCGGGTCGCTGAGGTACGGCAGCCGGTCCAGGACGCGGCGGCCAACGGTGGAGAACGTCGACCACAGCCAAGAGACGCAGCACGTCACGGGAAATCGTGAGGGTTGCTGTCACCGGCACCTTCGTCTTCCCGCGGACGGACGCGAGGCGAGAGCGGCGCTGGTGTTCTTGGGTCTCTGGTGCGCTGCTGAGGGGAGCACAGCAGCCAGCCGCAATCGAGGAGAAGGCTTCCTGCGGCGGGAGCCGGGGTCCGTCCTGTGTGGCGCTGGGAGGGCAAGGGCATGTCCGAGTCTCGGTCGCTTCGGTCGCTTCAGTCGTGGCTGGGTCTGCGTGTAGCGACTGAACGGCAGCGACCCAGTGTTTCTTCGGTCGCTGGCCGAGAAGTGGATAAAACCGCAGGTCAAGCAGGGTCCTGACGGTAGGCAGCGACTGAAGCGACCAAACTTCCAGATATATGAAGACATTCAAGTGTGCGCGTGTGCGTCATATATAGAGAACTTCAGTCGCTTCAGTCGCTGTTCGGGTAGCGCTATGACCCTGACCTGGGGTTTTCCAGTCGAGAGAGTGCAGCGACTGAAGCGGTCCGGTCGCTGCACTGCCAGTTCAGTCGCTCTGAGGCCATCGCTCTGCGCCCTTTTTGGCCTCATCGTCGATACAGCGTCACGCCAGTTCCGCATGTGCTCCACACCGACCCAGCTCGCATTCGCTAGTCTGTGTCCGTCGTTCAGTCGCTTCGGTCGCTGGTAAGGGGGTGCAGATGCCTGCTGAGCTGCAGTTTTCTGCCAGCGACTCAGGGACGCCCAGCCCTGAGTCCTCAGTCGCTGGCAGCATGCTGGCCACCGCCAGCTGGTGCGCCCGACGAGGCTGGCCCGTCCACCCTCTGGCCCCCGGTCTGAAGACCCCGGCGGCGAACTGCAGCGCCTGCCGCACAAACCCACACGCCCCTGCCGACTGCCCATGCATCCCGGCCGGACGGTGGTGCCACGGTTTCTACGCCGCCACCCTCAACCAGGACCGCATCCAGCGCTGGTGGAGCACCCGACCGGACTTCGGCATCGGAGTCGCCTGCGGCCCCGCAGGCCTGATTGTTATCGACATCGACGCACATCCCGCCGAGCCGCCGACCCGCAACCGGATCCTCCCGGGCATCCCGATCAGCGACAGCGTCGACCTCACCGGCCTCGCCAACGGCTTCCACACCATCGCCGTCCTGGCTGCACTGCGCGGCCAGCCCAGCCCCGCCGACGACGAAACCACCCTGCGCGTGCGCACCCCATCCGGCGGTCTTCACGTCTGGTACCGGGCCGGCGAACGCCGCTGGCTCTCCTCCGTCGGCTCCAGCCCCGCCCGAGCTCTCGCCTGGCAGGTCGACATCCGCGCCTACGGCAGCTACATCATCGCGCCCGGCACCACCACGAGCCGCGGCTCGTACGCACCCATCGGCACCACCCGCGAACCTGCAGCCTTGCCCCTGTGGCTGGCCCAAGAACTCGAGCGAACCGGACACCTGCCCGCCCCCAGCATTCCGGCACCACGCCCCGTACCCCCACGCGCCCACCAGGCCGTCCTCGCCGCAGGCGGCGGCCGCGACCACGCCCAGCGCACCCTGGCGACGATCCTTGCCCCGGTCGAGGCCTGCGGCCAAGTCGCCGAGGGCGCCGGGTTCTCCGACACCCTGAACCGCGCCGCCTACACCATCGGCGGCCTCATCGCCGCAGGCCGCCTCCACCAGGCGGACGCCGAGCAGGCCCTCCACGAGGCCGCTCTCGCCGCCCGTCCCGGCCAGGAGCGCCGCATCGAGCAGATCATCCGCAGCGGCCTTGCCGCCGGCCTCAAGAGGCCCCTGCACACCAGCGGGAGGCGTCCGTGACCTCTCCGGGACCCGAGACCCTCTTCGAATTCGACCCCGAAGCCGTCGCCGCACAGATCCGGGCACAAGGCACCGCCGCCGTCCCCGCCCAGACCGACGGCGAACGCACCCCTGCCGGCGAGGCGACCACGCACGGCTTGCTGCCCGACACCCTCTCCGACCGCGGCAACGCCAAGCTGTTCGTCAAGCTGTACGCCAACGACTACCGGCACGTACCCAACATCGGCTGGTACCGATGGGACACCACCCGCTGGCAGATCGACGAAGACGACACCGTTCTGTGGGCGGCCGGAGACCTCGCCGAAAACCTCGCCACCCACGACCCCCGCGGCATCTTCACCACCACCGCCCTGCAAAAGCACCGCCGCCGAGCCCTGTCCACCACCGGCATCAACGCCATGCTCACCCAAGCCAAGTCCGCACCCGGCATGGTCCTCAACGCCGCCCGGCTCGACGCCGACCCCTACGCCCTGTGCACCCCGGCCGGCATCGTCGACCTGCGCACCGGACTGGTGAAGACCCCCGACCCGAACAAGGACTTCCACTCGCGCTCCACCACCGTCGGCCCCCAGCCGGTACCCACCCCCCGCTGGGAGCGGTTCCTGGCCGACACCTTCGGCGACGACGCCGAAGGACAGGAGATGATCTCCTACCTGCAACTGCTGCTCGGCTACTCGGTCACCGGGGACGTCGGCGGCCAAGTCCTGCCCTTCCTCTTCGGAGCCGGCAAGAACGGCAAGAGCGTCCTGCTGGACGTGCTCATGAAACTGCTCGGAGACTACGCCGACGCCGCCCCGCCCGGATTCCTCATGGCACGCCCCTACGAAGGCCACCCCACCGACCTCGCCGAACTCCACGGCCGACGCGTCATCGTCTGCTCCGAGGTCAAGCCCGGCGACAAATTCGACGAAGCCCGGGTCAAGCTCCTGACCGGCGGCGACCGAATCAAAGCCCGCCGCATGCGGCAGGACTTCTTCAGCTTCGAACCCACCCACAAACTCTGGCTCCTCGGCAACCACCGCCCCGAAGTCGGAACCGGCGGCTTCGCGTTCTGGCGCCGCATGCGCCTCATCCCCTTCGAACGCGTCGTACCCGACCACCGCAAGATCGACAACCTGGCCGACATCCTCGTCATGGAGGAAGGCCCCGGCATCCTGAACTGGCTGATCGACGGCGCCCGCCGCTACCTCGCCGGCGAACGCGACCTCACCGGCCCAGAACGCGTCCGCATCGCCACCACCGCCTACGCCGAAACCGAAGACCACACCGGCCGCTTTTACGAAGAATGCTGCACCCTCGGCCCCGACCTGCGCGCCGAGCAGACCGCCCTCTACGCCGCCTACAAAGCCTGGTGCCACAATGAAGGAGCGCCGGCCATGTCGTCCCGGGCATTCGCCGCCCGCACGCGAGAACTGGTCGGACTGGCCTCACCCAAAGAAATGATCCTGTCCAACCAGCGCAAGCACTACCCGGGCATCGGACTGCTCACCGACGACGAGAGGGACACCACCACATGAGTTCCCTGATCACCGCCGACGAGATCAGCCACGAAACCGAAATCGTCTGGCTGGAGAACATCGACACCCTCGACTACGTCCGCCAGAGCCTAGACCGCCTGCCCACCCGCAAAGGCAAACCCGCCTACCACCGCGACGGCCGCATGGTCGGCTACGCCATCCTCGGCCCCACCGCCAAGCCCTCCCGCGCCTCCGGCACCTTCCGCCGCCGCGTCTTCTGGCTCCTGCCCCACGACCGCGACAGCGAGCCCGACGGCCTGTACGCCAAGAGCGCGCCCGCAGAGGCCATCGACCCCCGCACCCTTGAGCCGCGGGTGAAGGGCTACAAGACCGAACGCTCCGAAGGCGGCCCGCCGTCCAAAGCAATGCAAGAACTCGGCATAACGCTGCCGCTGTGAGAACAGCCCTGCGGCCGGTCTCGCCCAGACCGAGCACAGCTGTTACCGACGGCTGATTGCACCAGTCCACCAAAACTCTCTGATCCTCGCGCGGACCTATCCCTCACCTTCTCCGACGTGCTGAGGTGCGGGCGCGCCGAGAGGCACATAGCGTGCGAGCTGTCCAGCCTTGACAGGACGGCTGGCATGACGGTCCCGCGTTACGTTCGCACGCCACGCGGGACCGTCCACGTCGGACGGCCGGCACTGCCTCGCCGCCGCGACGCCGATCCCATCGATGTCCTCCTCGAGCGCGAGCGCCGCGGCACGCGCGGCCGGGCTTCGTCGCTGCTGTTGTAGACGTCGCCCCGGCGGCGGTGCTGGCCGCTCCCGCCAAGACCTGACGGGAGCGGGGACCGGCACATGAACCGGATACGCGGCCTGCTCACCCAGGGCGGGTCCCGGCTCCCGCCCGACCCAGGGTGAAGACCGAGCCCTCGGCCAGGCCCGCACCGGAGGAGAACAGGATGTGCCCCCTGCCGGAAGGCGCGAGCCCCCCGAGGCCAGCCGCTGGCGGTGGCGTCCTTGGAGCAAAGGCAGAACCATGTAAGCGCTCCTGCAGCCCCAGGCCCCGCGCCGGATTGTCCCGTTTCGCCGCGGGCGCCAGCCCGCGGGCTCTACGGTGCACCGGTGGACACCAAGCCGCCGGAACGCGGGGACGAACGACCCCAGACGCAGACGCCGGAGGTCGACGAGGCCTTAGCCGCGGCGCTGACCGCGCAGGGCGAGCCGGGGGTGCGGGCCCTGGGCCTGCTGCCGGACGCGCGCCGCATCCTGGTCGGTACCTTCCCGGAGCGGCCCGGAGAGGTCGCGGAGTCATGTCTGCCGGGCGCCCCGGCCGCGCCGGCGGGCCTGAAGTCCGCAGCCCTCGGCCTGCTCGACGCCGTGGACGCCGCCCGCGCCCCGCGCGGCGCCACCAGCGGCCCTCAGGCCGGCCGGGACGACGCCATGCCGGACGTGAGAACACCGGCTTCCACCACCGCCGCCGACGCCGCGGGTGTTGAGGCGTGGGAGCGGGTGAGCGCGGCGGCCGGCGTGCTGCGCGGACAGCTGGCCGACCGGGCGGCTACCACCGCGGCCGGGCCGCAGGGATCGCCGAGCGGCTGATGGGAGCGAAACTCGGAGCCGCCCAGGAAGAAGCCCTGGGCGTGTGGAGCGAGGTGTACAGCGCGACATCGGGCACCCTGCACGGCGCCCCGGCCAAGGCCTGCCACGCGGCCCGTCTGTACACCGAGGTCCTCGCTGCCGCCCGAGAGCTACTGGTGCCGCTACCCGACCGCGCCCCACGAGTCCTCGAACTCACCGCCCTCACCCGGCCGGGGCCGGAACACGCACTGGAGCTGGCCCGGTGGGCGAACCCGCGCCACCGCCTTCTTCTTCCGCTCCCGCCCCGTCCCCACCTGGCTTGCGCTCCCGCCGGAGCACGCACCGCAGCTGCTGCTGCCCGACGGCTCGGCCGGTGGAGTGTGGCTGGCCGTCACCGTAACTGACCCGCCCACCGCGGCGCATGGCTCGCCGAGCACGCCGAGGCCGCAGGCTGGCCGGCACAGGACGTGGTGCTACGCAGGAACCAGTTGCCACCAGGCTTCGGCCTGTCAGGGGTGGGGTAACTGCCTTCCGGCGGTTCACCGAGTTGGAGCGAGGCCAGGGTGTGGGCCAAGCACGCCCGCCTGGTCCTGGACGAACCCGGTTCCCGAGGTGAGCTGGACTGGTCGCGGTGCGCGATCTGTGCGCGGTGCGCCTGCTGGTCGTCTCGCGCACCGTGTGCGGCATCTCGGCATCGCTGCGGCGCGCGTAGCGGTTCATCGTGGTGTGTGCCCGGTCGGACGCCGCGGTGAAGGCCTCCCCGAGGTGGCGCAGGCGTTCGACACTGAGATCGAGGGCTTCCGCGGCCGTGCGGAATGCCCGCCGGGCCCGCAGCACCGTCAGGTCCAGCGCCTCGCTGCGCGACCCTGGTACAGCCCCGAGGTGGCCACGAAGATGATGGCAGCCAGCACCTCGCGGTCCCCTCGCCGCCGGTGCCCTCCACCCTGCGGGCGAACCGGCGCCGGCGGCACCACCCGCTGGAACAATGTCCACAGGTCTTCCGGCGCCATCCGCTCGACAAGCGCAGCAGTCATCACCCAGATTGCCGCAAGATCACGCCAACTGAAATGACGTTCTAAGCGCTGTACGGGACACGGGCGGTCCAGGTCGGTTGTGGCTCGCGGGCGGGCATGAGTGAGGCGGCTGCCGGACCGGGCAGCCGCCTCCTGTTTGCTCAGCCACGGGTGATGTTCTGTGCCTGCGGGCCCTTGGGGCCCTGGCCGATGTCGAAGGTGACGTGCTCGCCCTCGTGCAGCTCGCGGTACCCGGCGCCCTTGATCTCGGAGTAATGGACGAAGACGTCCGGACCTCCGCCGTCCTGCTCGATGAATCCGAAGCCTTTTTCGGCGTTGAACCACTTCACGGTGCCGCTGGCCATACTGGTCGATCCTTCGTGTCATGCCTGGGAACAGCCCTCTCGCCGGGCATGCTCCGGCCCGCGCGGCCGCACGAGCCAACACCCGGTGTACCCCCGAGCGCTCCGCTTATCCGACCGGAGGCGCCAGACGAGGCCCGGCTCCCTGGCCCACTGTGCTACCGAGGCGGATGTGCGGCAGTGCTGCTTTTTGCTCCCCTTTTGACTGCCGGAGGCAACGCGCGGTCCGGGCTGGTGTGGCCGGCTTCCTCCGCCAGCGTCCAGCCGTTTCTTCCGCTGCAGTGGAGCGATCAGCCCTCGCTGAAACGGTGCACGAACCGCTTATGCGGCGTCCAGTTCACCCGCCCACAACCTGACATTCGCAGCCCCACCCATAACCACACCAACGACCGACCTGGTCATCAGTGCGCCCAGGGGCAAGCACCGTTTCAGTGCTGGGTCCCTAGTCCTGCTCCGCGACGGCCATCTCGCCCAGGAGAGACCAGTCGTCCTGCGGAACCGTCATGTTCACAATGCGAGGTGTCTCGACCAGGTGGCGCGGCAGCGTTTCCTGTGCGGCCCTGAAGTGCGCGGACTGCACGTGAGCGGCACCCGCCTCGTCATCGCGGAAGGCCTCGACCAGGACGTACTCCGTCGGGTCCGCCACGCTTCGCGACCATTCGAACCACAGGCAGCCGGGCTCCCTGCGCGTGGCCTCCGTGAACTCGGCGGCGATCTCCGGCCACCGGTCGGCATCGGCGGGCAGAACGCGGAACTTGGCGGTAATGAAGATCATCGGACTCTCTCTCCGCTATGCGTGTGCTTTGCAGGCCCGTTCCTCGTACCGGGCCCGGTGGGGACAAGATCGTACGGCGCCGAACGGCCCTCACAGCTCCCCGCGTGCCCGTTGCATCACCTGTCCCGGGACGTTGGTGACACGCTTCGGACTGGGTGCTTGAGCGCAGGAGGTGACGGCACCGGCCTGGTCGTAGACCCGGGCTGGGGAGGGGGGAGGCATCCGCGGTTCCCGTAGGGAGGCGGAGCGCACCGGTCGGCGGCGTACCGCCACCGTACGAGGCCGCGTCGCCGGGCCCCTGCTCCCCCTCCCTGGCGCTGTAGACCGGTCCCTGGCGGTTGTAGGCCGCTCGGGTGTACCAGCGCGCGGTAGTGGGGGTGCATCGCGTAGATGTGGCGGTGTGGTGCTGTCTCCTCCGATTGAGCCGATGCTGGCCGAGGCGCGCCGGGAGCTGCCGCCGGAGGGGGCGCTGCCCGGCGGTCTGGTGATGGAGGCCAAGAGCGACGGTTTCCGCGCTCTGCTGTTCGCCCGCCCGGACGGGGTGCTGGTGCAGTCCCGGCAGGGCGCGGACCTGACGCCGGCGTTCCCGGACATCGCTACGGCGGGCGCCGGGCTCGATGTGGTCCTGGACGGTGAGCTGGTCGTGCCCGCCCACGGGCGGCTGGACTTCGGGGAGCTTCAGCGGCGGGCGCGGCGCCGGGGCCGCAGCGCCGCCGAAGCCGCCGCCGAGTTCCCCGCGTACCTGATCGTCTTCGACGTCCTGGAGGCCGACGGCACTGAACTGCTGACCCGCCCCTACCGCCACCGCCGGGCGGTCCTGGAGGAGTGGTTCGCCCGCGGCGACCTCACCGCACCCTTCACCCTGTGCCCCAACACCACCGACCGCGCCGTGGCGCAGGAGTGGCTGGACCCTGCATGGGGCGAGGCCGGCATCGAAGGCGTCATGGTCAAGGGCCTGGACCAGCCCTACCTGCCAGGCAAACGGGCGTGGATCAAGGTCCGTTCTCATGTCACCGCAGAAGCGGTGCTCGCTGGGATCACCGGCTCGCTGACCTCGCCGCAGACGCTGCTGCTGGGCCGCTACGACACCGCCGGCCGTCTGCGCCTGGTCGCCCGGACCACACCGCTGCGCACGGCCGACCGACGTGAGATAGCCGACCGCATCAGCCCCGGCGGTACGGGCCACCCGTGGCACGGCCGCCGCTTCAGCGCGGGCTGGGGCACACGGGAAGAGCTGGACTACCACCCCGTGCGCCCCGAGCTGGTCGTCGAGTTCATCGCTGACACCTCAGTCGACGCGGGCCGCTACCGCCACCCGGTTCGCTACCTGCGCCTGCGAGACGACCTCACACCCGACCAGGGACCACCGTTCGCGGGCTGAACAGCTCCAGGCAAGAGGGTGCGGGCTGTCCGGTGCTCAGTGGTTCATGCAGACGGACTCGCGCAGGTACGTGGCTTTGACCCAGCCCATCCGTCCGGCCTTGATGCCGGACTGGGTGCGGTCCATGGGGAAGGTCTTCCACCATCCCCCGTCGCGCTTCTTGGGGTCGCCCATCCGGTCACCGGCCCGCAGGAGTCCCAGGGACGTGTATCCGGTGCCGGGGCCGGAGCGGAAGTGGACGGTGGCGGTTGCCTCATACCCGCAGTCGGAAGCACTGGCGGGCGCCGGGGCGAGCAGAGCGCCGCTCAGGGCAGCGGCACAGGCAGCGGCTGTGATCATCCTTCGCATGCCCTGCCCAACGGCGTCTGCCCGTCCGTGACACGACATGACCGGCTGGTCCACCCACATGAGGCGGTTGCGCCGTTATGAACCGCTTCCGGGGCTCAGCCGAGCTGGCTGCCGGGCGGTCCGGCGCCTGGTTGCTCGGTGCCGATTTCCTGGCGCAGGTCGAGGTAGAAGCGCAGCCGCACCCCGGGCTGGCCGGGCTCGTGGGTCGTGCGGTCGGCTGTCGCGGTGGCCCAGCGGGCGGCGACCGCGTCCTGGAAGGCGAGCGCCGTTTCGTCGTCGGCGGCCGCGACCTCCACGACGAGGAGCCCGGGCTCGGACACGTGCAGTGCGTTGATCGGTTCCATGCCCGGCATGACGCGCCGGCCGGAGGCGGCGTTTCCGGTGGGCGGCGGTTTCACCCGGCCGTGTCTTCGGGCGCGCGGCCGGCGGGGCGGCTGTTCAGGAGCGGGTGTTGACGTGGCGTACCTGGGGGCCCCACTTCTCCATGACGGGCTTCATGCACCATTGGCACAGCGGCGTGCCGCCGCGGCCGTACTTGTGGGTCTTGCGCTGGCAGGTGGCGCAGGGGCCGACGAGGGCTCCGGGGCAGGTCAGCGCGGACGGGTCGGGCTCCGTGACGGGTGGTGCTGCGCTGGTCATCGGTGTGGTTCCAGTTCTGGCCGGGCGGATATCAGCCACCGACCATCAGAATACGGCCACTGTCGCACGCAAGTTCGATCATGGTGAGGCGACCACCGGACGGCGGCGGCAGCGCGGGAATGCCCGGCTGCCGGTGCTGGTTATGGAGGACGTGGTTGTGAAGGGGACAGTGTCCCCGGGCCTCACCTATTGCCCATGAGGACGATCGTTCGGCTGAAGCCTCATGGAGCCTCTCGCCGCGTAGGCGACCGCCCTTCGCGACCACACACACGTCACGGCCCCGCCCGGCTGATCGCCGGCCGGGGCTGTTGTGCGTTCTGCTCACACAGCCGCTGTGACGGCTAAGTCGAGGATGTGCAGCTGCACGTCGGGCTGGCAGTGGCCGCACGCGCGCACACCGGAGCTGAGCAGGCGGCGGGCTTCGTCCCGGTCGACGGCACGCCAGCGGGGCCCGGTCATGTGGCAGCCCCCGGCGTGGACCTCGGCGGGCTCGCGGCCGGCGCCGATGCCGAAGGCGGCGACCCAGTCGGGGGGCGCGGGCCGCAGTCGGCGGGCCCGTTCTTCCGCGGCCTGCCGCTGCTGGACTGCGGCGATCTTGCGGTCGATGCGCTCCAGCCACATCGCGTGCCACACCCGCAGGGTGAGCAGGCGCTCCAGATCAGGCGGCAAGTCATCGAACACAGTTTCGATTCTAACCCCAAGATCGACCTTCCGGCCTCGCGTGTTCGATTTTTCGTTCGATAACGTGGTGGGGGAGGAGGTGAGCAGTGATGAGCGCGGAGACGCGTACCCACCGGCAGGCAGTGGTGATGCACGTGCGCTGCGCCGACCGCCTGGCGGAGGAGACCTTCCGCCAGGTCCTGGAGGAGCTGGCCGGTCTGTCGCCGGTGGTGCAGGCCCTGCCGCCCACGGCCGCGCTGGTGGACCTGACCGGCGCCATCCGCTACCACGGCTCCACCCCGCACCGGCTCGGTGAGGTGCTGCGGATCCGCTCCATCTCCCGGCTCGGGGTCGACGTCCGGGTGGGGATCGGCCCGTCCATCACCGTCGCCGCCACCGCCTCCGCTCAGGTCCCGCCGCCCGGCGGCGTCCTCGCCATCGCTCCCGGCCAGGCCGCGGACTGGCTCGCCCGGCTCCCGGTCGACGCCCTGCACGGCATCGGCCCCCGCCAAGCGGCCGTGCTCCGCGATTACGCCATCCACAGCGTCGGCCTGCTCGCCGCCGTACCGCCCGCCACCGTCCAGCGCCTCCTCGGCGGCCGCGCCGGCCGCCTGGCCGTCGACCGCGCCCGCGGGATCGACCCCCGCCCGGTCGTCCCCCGGGCCCTGCCCGCCTCCGCCACCGTGGGCTGCACCTTCGACCGGCACACCCTGGACGGCGCCGCCGTCCGCGCCGCCCTCCTCGACCTGGTCGTCCGCCTCGGCGTGCGCCTGCGCCGCCGCGGCCAGGCCGCCCGCGCCCTGACCCTCACCCTGAAGTTCGCGGGCGGCACCACCTGGGAGAAGACCCGCCGCCTGACCGAGCCGTCCGCCCACGACGACGACCTCCGCCAACTCACCTACCAGCTGATGGACGCCGCCGGACTCCAGCGCGGCCGCCTCACCGGCATCACCCTGCGCGGCGAAGACCTCATCGACGCCGCCCGAGCCGCCCAGCAGATCAGCCTCGACGACACCCGCGAGGACCGGCTGCTGGCCGAACAGGTCATGGACCGCATCCGCGACAAGTACGGTCCCCACGCCATCGGGCCAGCAGCAATCTTCCGCCGTGCCTCGTGACCGAGTCGGTTGCCGCGCCCGGTTATGAAGCTGTGAGCCCACGCCCCGTTCGGGGGCGGCAGGTATCTCCGCACCAACGGGCGAACCGGTTGGCTTTGCGGCGCTGATCCCGGACAGAGTGCCGCTCTTATTGCGCCAGGCTCAGTGTGTCACTGGCTTATGCGATCACCAGTTCGATAGGAGTTCTCCCGACCCGGTGTCAGGAATGAGGCCTGGCACTGCACGAGATCGGGGGTTCGACTGTATGGATCTCACATGGTTCAGGCGCCGTGCCGCACAGGCGGTGGCTGTCTTGGTGCCCATGGCCCTGTTGACGGCGGCGCCGTCGGTCGCGAGTGCGGATGATGTCGGCGAGCTACGGGTGGAGACGTATGTGCTGCCCGTCGGCGCGGCGAAGCCATCGCTCGAAGCGCTGAAGAATGGGGAAGGTATGGCGCGGCTGCGGCAACTGGCCGCCGCCGCAGAGTCGCAGGCACAGATGCCGTTGGAGACGGCCGGTCCTGCCGCCTCCTATGCTCAGCTGTCGACGCAAGCATCCGGGACACCGCTGCCGTCGTCGCCGGGGGAGCGGACGCGGGCCGCTTCGGCTGCGGGGCCGCGGGCGACTGCTCCGGAGCCGGCGAGGAAGATGAGCTTCGAGGAGTGCAAGAAGGGCCTCGGCAGCGACAAGAAGTTCTTCGTCAAGTCGCGCTTCGCGGTGTGCAACGGAGCATCGTTTGTGCAGATCTGGACGCGGAACAACCGCCCTGTGGGTGAGAGCGGTTTCAACCTCCGCGTGATCGGCACCATCGCTCGCAACAGTCGCACGATCACCTTCGCGTACCACTTCAGTGATTTCGTCAAGGGCGGCAGCAACGCCGCCGGCGCCCTGTCGATCACCACCAAGGGCAACATCCCGAAGAGCTGGCCCTCCGGAGCGCGCTACACCCGTGGAGGCGACCTGCCGGCCGGTGCCAGAACCTTCGCCCAGCTGAAGGCGCAGAGCACCTTCACGCAGACGGTCCTCGCCAAAGCGGGCCAGGGCACGGGATCATCTGACCTCCTCTTCGCTGTCTACGAGCCTTCAGTGAAGTACACCGCCCCTGCCCCCTGGAAGCTCAACGGCGACGGCGGCAACCTGTTCATGCTCGCGCCGCGCTGGGACGCGGCCAAGTACCTGGCCAACTCCACCGGCGGCGGCAACCCGGACAAGAGGGGCGCTGCGACGTTCAGCTACATCACACCGCTCACCCTGAGCGGCAAGCAGGGCGCGGAGGAACGAGCGGAGGCCCTGCACATCCGTCAGGCTTTCCTGGTCCCACAAGACACCAAGCCCTACATGTCTGCGAAGAAGGTCCCCGGCCAGACGGCCAAAGACCCGCTTCACCGCACGGTCAGCAGCTCCCGCAACGACAAAAACCGGGCGGCCGCGGTCAAGCAGTGCAAGCGGTACTGGGGAGCGAACTACGCCAGCGGCGGCAAGCAATGCGATGAGTACCCGTTCGCCAGCACCTACGAAGGAGCTGCTGAGGTGGAGTACGACTCGGAGGCCAAGAAGTTCAACTTCTCCGTGAAGCCGATCCCGGGACCGGAAAACGAGGCCGGCGGCAACATCCTCAAGAGCTTCTACGCCAAGAACCGCATCATCGACGGAATGGACGACGGCTTCATCGTCAAGATCGTCACCTGACTCACGCCCTGCACGGTGGGGGCGGCCAAACCGGCCCCACCGCGCCGGCACTACTTTCTAGGCCCGGCCGGCCAGAACTGGATGAGATAGCGCTCCACGCCGACACCGGTACCCTCACCCTCCGACAAAGCAGCGGCTTCCGCCCGCCCCACGCAATGGACCCGCACCCGCCACAGTCCCCCCGAGTCAGCCAGCGTGATGTCGTCATCCATCCGGCCGATGCTCCCCGACCAGACCGCGACCTGCCCACTCGTCGACGCGAACTCAGCTTCCGCCTGCTCGTCCCAGTCCGCCGGATCCTGCGGCGGCGGCACGCCGTCCCATACCTCGACATCCAGAACGGCGGTGTGGGTGTGCCCACCGCTCCTGATGTCCAGACGGCCCGGATGCGTGCCGATGAACGAGTGGCGAGGAAACTCGTCGGGGAAAGGGACAGGCAGGTCAGCGTCATCGGACTCCTGCAACGCGAACGCGTGGAACGCCACGTACGCGCTCACACGCTGCCGCCGGACGATCTGCGCCACAAGGGCCCCTTCCCACACGAGGACACGGTCTCGGTGGATGCTAGACCCCGACCGGCGCGGAAGTGGGTCCCGAGCGCAGTGAACCGGCCGAACATGGCCCGCCGTACGGAGCATTTCGCGAAGAAGGGCGCTGTGGTGCAGGGTTTGCCGCGCATCCGGACGCGGGCCAGTCGCCGGCACTGAGTAGGTGTTTTTCTACCTGCGCCACGGATCGCGGAGGGTCGGCAGGGGCTGGGTGTGAAGTCCTGGGATGGTGTGGGGTTGTCTGTGCCTGTCGCGCTCCTGCTTCCTAGCTGGTTTCTGGTGTGGCGTAGGCGAAGTCGTACGGGGCCCAGTCGGTGATCCGGCGGTATCCGAGGCGTTGGTAGAGGGCATTGCTGGTGGGGTTGCCCGCGTCCGTGAAGAGCACGACCTCTGTGGCTCCTGCGGCGAGCGCGGCCCGGCTCACCTCTGCGGTGACGGCGGCTGCGTAGCCGCGTCCGCGGAGGTGGGCTGGGGTGTAGACGGGGTCCACCCGGACCATGCCGGCGATCATCGGGTTCAGGCCTGCCATGGAGACGGGGGTGCCGTCGGGCGTCTCCCAGAAGGTGTAGGTCTTCTCGGCGAAGCGGGTGCTGGCCCAGGAGGCGGTGTCGATGGTGACGGTCTCGCCGAGGTCGACGGCGAGTTCACGGCACCAGCGCATGAGGTGGTCGTGGTCCTGTTCGCCCACCGGGCGGCTGTGGCCGTCTGGGTGCGGGTTCGGCGGGGTGAGGGTGTCGAGGCGGTAGAGGTGCATACGGACGCGGAGTGTGGGCGTCGCGCCGGTGTGCCGCTGCCAGGCTTCGGCGAAGGCGGTGGCGGTGTCGTGGTCCGCGGTGACGCCGGCGAGGATGTGGCCGAGGCCGGTCAGATGGACGGCGAGAGCGTCGGCCCGCTCGGGGGAGAGCGGGGTGAGGGTCAGCCGACGAGTCGGCGGGCGGTAGAAGATCGCTTGGGTCTCGCCCGCCGACTCCAGTCGGCCGAAGAGGACGGAACCTGGGGTGAACGCGCCCGGTTGGGTCCGCCACTTTTCCAGTGTCGTGAGCGGCGTGTTGTGCAGAGCGGGGCGCGAGCGGAGAAAATCTCCGGCGCGGGCGAGGAAGTCCTCGATGTCTTCGGTGAGGTGCCAGGTGTCCGGAAGCATGGTTCATGATCCCGGATGTACTCGACTCGGTTCAGTGCTTTGCTCGGAGATGCACCGTCGCCACGGCTGGGTCGATGCCTTTCAGTCACGTGACGTAGCTGCTCTTGATCAGGCACGAGTTTTCTTCGTCCACTGGCTGGTGCGGGGGCTTTTCCGGGTGAGGCGTCGGGTCATCATGGTGATGAGTGCCCAGTTCAGGTGTGCTTCGGAGTGCTGGGGCAGGCGTTCGTAGTCGCGTGCGTTGCGGCGGGCGTTCATGCACCAGCCGATTGTGCGTTCGACTTTCCAACGGCGGGGCAACACGATGAAGCCCTTGACCCCTTTGGGCCGGGAGACGATGCGCAGGGTGAGCCAGAGGCGGTCGCGGGCCCAGTCGACGAGGTCGCCTGCGTAGCCGCGGTCGGCCCAGACCTGGGTGATCTGCGGCTGGGTGAGGCGTAGCCGCCAGAACACGTCGCGGGCGGCGTCGCGGTCCTGAATGTCGGCGGGCGTCACCGTGATCATCACGGGCAAGCCGAGCGTGTCGACGGTGATATGTCGCTTGCGACCGTTGATTTTCTTCGCGGCGTAGTAGCCGCGGCTGTTGCGGCCGACGGTGGAGGCACCCTTGACCGACTGGGAGTCCACGATCAGCGTCACCGGGTGCGGGCAGCGGCCCTTGCCGGTACGGATCCTGCGGCGGAGCTGGTCACGGATGTAGGTGACGACTCCGGCCCGGTTCCACCTCCAGAAGAACCCGTAAACCGTCTCCCACGGTGGGAAATCCGCAGGCAGAGCCCGCCACTTCGCACCGTTGTCGACGATGTAACGGATGCCGTCAACGATCTCCCGCCGCGGCCACTTCTCCGGGTGGCCGCCGGTCTTGGTCTGGCAGGCCGGGATGGGCAGCAGGGGTTCCAGGAGTGCCCATTCGGCGACAGAGGTGTCGGACGGGTAGCGGCGGCGACGGGAGGCAGCGGGCATGGCGGGCTCGACAGAGGTGATCGGCTGTGGACGGGGGTTATTTGGAGAGCTGGGCGAGGGTGGCGCGGACGCCGGTGAGCTGGGCGGTGGCGAGCTGGGCCCATTCGTCGTCGGGGTAGCGGGCCAGGTGCGGATCGAGCGTGCCCGTGATCACCCGGGTGAGTCGGCCGAGGATCTGCCGGAACTGCCGCTTGTCGTACTCGATCCAGTCCGCGGGGTCGTCGGAGAACATGAACCCGTCTCTGCGGGTCCAGGTGATCGGCGTCAGGTCCTCGGCGGCGACGACGTCGCGGACGTGCCGGATGCCGCGGCCGATCTGCGAGCGGGTCAGGCGGGTGGCGGTCATGAGCTGGTAGGTGTGCAGGCCGGCGGGGCGTGCTTCCATCAGGGCGACGCGGACCAGGTCGCCGTAGTGCTCGGCCAGCGGCCGCGCCTCCCGGCGTCGCGGCACGGCTACTCCTCGCCCTTGAGCAGCTCGACCAGCTGCTCGTCCAGGGTGAACTCGCCGTTGTCGAGGGCGCCTTCGAGCCAGTCCGCTGCCGCGCGGACCCGGCCGATCTGACGCCTCACGGTCTCGCGCTCGTCCTCGGTGAACTCCTGCCCCCGCAGCTGCGGGACCAGGCGGCCCAGGGTGGCCACGAAACTGTGGCAGGAGCCGACCAGGTCGAGGTATTCGATGGTGTGCTCGATCGCGCGGACGGCCGGGGTGCGCTCCCGGATTCGGTCCCGCGTCTCGTTGGAGTTGTCGAACTGGGCACGGTTGACGAGCATCCGCGTGGTGTCGTCCCGCATCGTCTTCCGAGCGACGTCCGGGCGGCGCAGCAGACTGCTGGTGACCTCCTGCGCGACGGTGTCGTCCCTGGTCAGCTCCGTGACGACGCGCACCCGTTCGGCCGGGGTGACGTGCTCGGTGACCGCCGGACGCTTCAGCAGGTCGGTGGCGACCTGGGCGGCGACCTCGTCGTCCCGGGTCAGGTCGGCCACGGCCTGGACCTTCTCATCGACAGTGACCGGCCGGTCGACCCGCTGGCCGACGACCCGCTTCGCGCCGTCCGGCGTCCACTGCCTCGCCCCCGTGCGCGGGTTGAACGGCGCGTCCTCGATCGCCGCCCACCGTTCGTCCTCCTCCACGACCGACGCGAGGATGCGGTGAACGGTGAACGACACGCCCTCCCTGCGGCGCTTCGCCGGCCAGCGATTCGCGGTGTAACGCCAGTCCTCCACCGTCCGCCGCTCCACCCCGATGTCATCCGCGAACATCTGCAACGACTCCGTCACGGTGAACAAGTCCTCCGTGCCGTTCGGCATCGACCCGCCCACCGCCCTCATCGGCTCGATCTCCAACGCTATGTCACCCAGGGCAAATTGCGAGCGGGCGATCTGCGCGATCAGTTCCTTGGCCTGGGTGACGAGCTGTTCGTAACGCTGCCGGGTGACGTTCCCGATCCGGTCGGTCACGTCGGTCATGATGACCACCGTCCTCGCCCGGGTCCGGCCCAGCCGCCACGACGGGACCGGTCAAAGGGGCGCCGGCCCCGGTCACTGTCCACCGTGACGCGCGCGCGACACGCCGGGGCAGGGCGTGAACCAGGGGCGCTCGAAGCGCTCGGCAGTTGCTCCCAACTACCTTGCAAAACCCGGGTTGTTGGAGGTGTTGGCGAGGCGTTCGGCTATGGCGTTTCCGTTACGCCGTTCCGTGACGCCTGCCGCTGGCGGCAGGCCCGGACCCGGCAGCGGTCCGAGCAGTACACCGCCGCCTTCGACCGCTCCACTCCTACCGTCCACGACCGCCCGCAGACCGGGCACTCCGCATGCTCTCCCCGCTGCATCGCCATGACCCGCTGGCGAGTCTGCTGAAGTCTCCGCCACCGTCGTGACCTGCACCGCCCCGAGCAGAACACTGCCTCCGCCGCCATCGTCTGCGGCAGCGGATCACCGCACTCCCGGCAATACCGCCGAGCCGTCCCGCCAACCCCCACGACTCAGATCATCCAGGCGTAGCCACCTCACGGCCAGGGATCAAAAACACCTACTGAGGGACGCGGCCACCGGCCTGGCCGAGCTCCAGCACCCCGCCCGCGCGGACAGCCCCGCCGCTGAACGCGCCGAAGCCCGACTACTCGCTCGAACGGCACCTCCTGATGCCCGTGCACCGCACCGGCGAGTACCTGCACGCGTACGGCATCGCTGGCGGGGGTCGCTTCCTGACCACAGCGCCGACGCTCCGCCTTTCCCGCTCGACTGGCCTGCCGAGCGCCTTGTCGGGGCTGCGGTACGGCCATGGCTCGACGCCCTCGGTGAGCAGCCGCCGCGTCTCCTCACGGCCGACCGGCTTGGCGCCGCCCATAGAGCAGTCACCGGCCTGTACCCGCAGAGCCTTTGGGCCCGCCATGGTCCGGATCGACTGCAGCCGCCACTCCGGCGGCGCCGGCGCGAGCCGGCGAGCCGCCTCCGCCGCGGCGACCCCACGCCCGGCGGTGCGACTAACCGTGCGCACGGGTGAACGACCCACGGATGCGGCGTCACCGCTCGGCTTGTCCCGCTACGAAGATCCCGACCAGTCGGATCTCCCAGCAAAGGACTGCCCGTGCGCATCCTCACCGCTCTCGCGGCCGCCACCGTCGTCGTCGCTGCCTTCACCACCCCTGCTCACGCTGCTGGACCGCTTGGCGAGGCGGGCGGGACCCTGGCCTTGCCGCTGCACGACGCGGTCCAGGTCCTTGCGGCCGCCGAGGAGAGCCGGGCCGGGTACCAGCGCAGCAGCTTCCGGCACTGGGTGGACGTCGACAAGGACGGCTGCTCGACCCGCAACGAGGTCCTGCTCGAGGAGGCGTTCCTCGCACCGGAGCAGACCGTGCCCTGCAGGCTCACCGGAGGGGAGTGGTACAGCGCCTACGACAACCTCTACATCAGCTCGCCGAGCGGCTTGGACATCGACCACCTGGTCCCACTCGCCGAGGCCTGGGACTCGGGCGCCTCCGCGTGGACGCCTGCTGAGCGCGAGGCCTACGCCAACGACCTCGGCGACGAGCGTTCCCTAATCGCGGTCAGCGCTCGCAGCAACCGCTCCAAGGCCGACCAGGACCCCGCCGAGTGGCTGCCCACCTACGCGCCGTACCACTGCCAGTACCTCACCGACTGGGTCGCCACCAAGCTGCGCTGGCAACTCACCGTCGACAACGCTGAGCGTGACACCCTCACCAACGCCGTCGCCGACTGCCCGAATATCCCGGTGGAGGTCACGTTCGCGCGGTAGCCGCCCCGCAACGTGCACGCTCAGGGGCAGGGTGACACCCCGCCGCTGAGCGGTGTTCCTGCTCTTTGCAGCGTCGGCCGCTCAGATGGGGGACGTGATAACCCCGCACGCCTCGCCGCCGCGGAGTACCGAGCTGACATGTCGACCGGCCTGCCCGGCGATGAAACTGGGGTGGGCTCGGCGCGCGCTCCCGCGGCGTGTGTGACCCCGTCCTCGACCGGCCGGTTGCCGGCGTACTCGGTGGCGGGTGTCGGCAGAGGGCGCGGTAGTTCTGTCAGCGGACGTCGACGTAGTCGTCGTTCGTGGCGTACGCGCCGGTGACGGAGTTGCCGGCGTAGTACCAGCGCCAGGTGCCGTCCTTGGCGGCGGTGACCGTCGTCTTCAGGGCGCCCGCGGACGTGGTCGAGATGGTCTTGACGTTGGTGTACTTCGTGGCGCCCGCTGCCTTGAACTGGAGGGTGACCTTCTGCCCGCCGTACAGGTCGTAGCGGTGCGTGGTCCAGTTCGCGTGCTTCAGGGTGCCCTTGATGGTGATCGGCTTGCCCTTGGTGACCGGCTCGGGGCTCGCGTCGGCGCATGCGATGACCGAGGCGCGCTTGAGGCGGGTGGTGGTGGCGAGCAGGTCGAGGTCGAAGCTGCCGTCGGCCTTGATCGCCAGGCCTGAGGTGTTCCAGACGGTGGCGTCGCTGTTGACGAGCTTGTTGCCGCTGGGCAGTGTGTCCGGGTCGATCTGGAGGGACTCGTCGCAGTCGTAGTAGGTGTAGCCGCCCGCCGCGGACTGCCCGCAGCTCCACTGGATCGACCCGATGGCCAGCATGGTCACGTTGTCGCCGGTGCCCCGCCTCACCCGCACGGACCAGTGGTCCAGCTTCACCTTCGTCTTCAGCGTGTAGGTCAGCGGCACCTCGATCCGGGCGCCGGTGCCGAGGACAATCGGCCTTCCCTTGTTGATGACCACGTTCGAGAACGTGATGTCGCTGTCGGCTGCGTGCGCGCCCGGAGCCGTGAACAGCGTGCCCGCGAGTGCCGCGCCGACAGTCGCGAGAACGGTCACCGCGCGCCGCGCGG
The DNA here is from genome assembly GCF_000761215.1 of Streptomyces glaucescens. Classification (GTDB taxonomy): domain Bacteria; phylum Actinomycetota; class Actinomycetes; order Streptomycetales; family Streptomycetaceae; genus Streptomyces; species Streptomyces glaucescens_B. The sequence goes on from NZ_CP009439.1 coordinate 74,449, forward strand.
CCGTGCTCTGAGCTTGCGCAGAGTCATATCCCACCCCTGGTGTATGTCTGCGAGCACCGGACGATCAGTCGCCCGGTGTAGGCACTTAGATCATGAGTGCGACAGCACCGTCGGTCGTGCCGTTGCCGGGCCCGGGTCTCGCACGGTCTCGGTGTGCATACCTTCACCGTCGACCTGGGGCGCCGGCGGTGCGGTGGGCCGCTTAGCGGTAGACGGCTGCCGCGGCCTGGCGCTTGCCGAGGACTCCGGGGTGGTCGAGGGCCGTGCGTTGTCCATCTTTTGTGTCGTGGTCAGGACAAGTCGGCTGCCGTACACGCCGACTTCCGCCGGATTTTGTTGACACGCTTGTGGATCTTCAGACCTCGGGCAGGGGGCGCATGGCGGGCGTGTGGAGCAAGGAGGAAGTCTGCGCGGGCTCACTCAGGTTGATCGATTCACCCGGCATGCCCTCTTTGCGCGGCCACTTTTGATCGTTTGCAGCCGTTTGCGCTCGGGGTCTTCTGAGGGTGACCGTGCATGACCGTCCAGGGGGTGATGGGCACCCGTACCCACGACGCTACTTTCTGGCATCACAACGCTGCACAAGGTAGTAGCGTCCTGCTCCCGGCATCTTCCGCCGGACGGCAAAGACCCCGGCACCGTTGGTTGGTCGCCCTCGCGCCGGGGTCCTGTCGCTCTCAACGCCAGCCCCGAGACAAGGGAGATCTCCGATGCCGCTGTGCCGACGCCGAATTCGCTCCACCACAAGTGCGTGTGCGCTTGCGGTGAAAACGAGTCGTGACCGTATCATCCCGCCGCCGTACCCGGCCCAAACCCCGGTGTGGCATGTCAAGGCTGTCATGCTCCGCGGAAGCCTGCCCATGGCCGCGATCTGTCTCCCTCTGCTCGTGATCCCGGATGCGCCGCCGCCGCATGTACTGCCGCTCACAGCCCTCTTTCTGACAACCGCTCACGGATCTGTGCTGGTCCGCCAGTGGATTTTCCGCCGCTGACCGGACCGCCGGTGGGGGCGCGAACAGCCGCTCACGCCCCCACCATTCCCCAGCCCCTCCAGCCGCCCGCGGCCGGACGGGCGGTACAGATACCCGCCCAGCACCCCCGAAAGAGGTCCCCTGTGTCCACCCGTTCACGCGTCCAAACGGCTGACAACGCCACGCGCCCGGCCCGCTCCGCTCCCTCCGCCGACCCCGCCCGCGCACGCCGCTGCACCGAAGCCCTCCGCGACATCGCCGAGGACTGCACCGTGGTCTCCGAGGCCCTGCTGCTCAACGCCTACAACGGCGCCACACCGAACACCGACCTCCTCCAGCAGTTGGTCGATCTCCGGGACCTGGTGGACGAGGCGATCGGAGTCGTCGTTGTCCGCCAACGCGCCCAGGGCGAGCCGCTCGCCGACCTCGCCCCGATCGCCAAGCGCACCGAGGACCGGCTGCGCAAGAAATACAACCCGTCCTCCGTCGACGCCGCCCTGGCCACCCGCCGCCGACCCAACCCCGCCACTCCGGCTCACAACACCGAAACGACTGCGGACGCCCCCACCCTGCGCCACCCGCGCCAGCGCCTGGCCACCGCCCTGACCCGCATGAAGGAAGGCTCCGGCCGCCGCCAGCGCGAACTTGCCGCCAAGATGGGCATCGACGAGTCCTACGCCTCGCGCATGCTCTCCGGCCAGCGCGCCACCTCCTGGAAGTACGTAAAGATCATCTGCGAGGCATGCGGCGTCGACCCCGAACTGATGAAGCCACTGTGGGAAGTGGCCGCCGGCGTCCAGCCTTCCGACACCGAAGACCCGGTCACCTACCTGCGCACCTACCTCCAGGGCCTGCACTACGCATTCGGATCACCAGACCCCGAAATCATCCTCACCGCCGCCCAGCACGCCCTGACCGCCGACGACCTCAAACGTGCCCTGAACGGCCCCGGAGTCCCCGACTGGCGAGTGATCGAACACCTCACCTTCGCCCTGCAGAGCCTGCCCACCATGGCCCGCCCCCTGTGGCGCCGCGCCCAGTCAGCCGCCGAGAACGGCCCCACCGACACCCACAGCTGACCTGCCAGCCCACCGGGGGGAAGGACCATGAAGCCCACAGCACCGACCGCGTCCGTGCTCACGACCGCCTTCTACGCTTTCTACGACCTGCACCGCCCCGCCTACCACGCCTACGCCGCAGCCCGCCTGCCCCGAGAGGAGGCCCAGCTCAGCGTCACCCAGCTCTTCGACCTCATCGCCAGCAACTGGACCTGGCTCATGACCGAACAGCGCCCCTCCGCCTGGGCGTGGGAAAAGCACACCCGTGCCGTCGCCCGCCGTACCGGCCGCACCCCCACCCCGGCCGAAGACACCGCACTCCTCCACGACCACCTCCGCTTGAGCATCGACCGCATCGCCACCATCACCGGCACCGACCCCGCACAGGTCACCACGCTCCTGGCCGCCGCCCACCGCACCCGCCAACCGGCCACCCCTGTCTGCCGCCACGCCTGAGAACAACTGCCGGTATCCCTCATCTGCGTGGGAAGCGAGCTCGCCGAGCAGATAGAGCTCCGCGGAACACCCCCGAGTCGACGGGGAGGACCGTCCGCCGCCGCTGACCCTCCCCTCGCTCCAGCCAGAGCCGTGGCCCCTTCACCGGGCCCGTCCAGCCGTAAGCCGGCCGGGGTGGCCCGACCCCGTCTCCACCTCACGCAGAACGTGCGCTTTGCCCGGCTAAACCCAGCACCCCCCATGGTTCGGCCAGGCACCCCTAAGTGCCCCGCCCGAAGAAGGAAGCACCGCCGATCACATCGTGCTCACCGGCGACATCGCTGCCGGGCCGCAGCGACCCAGGTTTTCGACCTGCTGACCAGCTTCGGCGACTGCGTCATCTGGAGTAGCGGCAGCGCCGACCGCCGTTCGTCCGCCTCGCCCACGGCCGGCTCTGGTCAACCCGGGCAGTATCGGCATGCCCTTCGGGCGAACCGGAGCACACTGGGCCCTGCTGGGCCCGGGCGTCGAACTCCGCACCACGCACTTCGACCTCCAGGCCGCGATCACCCAGCTCATTCACGGCTCGTCCCATCCCGGCATCGCCGAATGGGCCGACTTCTTCCTGCACGCTCGCGCGACCGACGCCGACGCCCTCGCAGCCTTCGCCCCACGGGACGGACGCGACCACAGCCCGTGACGCTGGCCCGAGCAAGAGGAGATCACCGCACCGCGCGCGCCGTGCCACCCGCGCCGGACGGGGTGCGCCTGGAGCGCCAGCCCCTCACCGGCGCGGTCGGTGCGCCTTGCTGTGGGACGACGGCCGGGGCTCCGGTGCTTCACTCCTGCCCGCACAGCCTTCGGTACGGCACATCCGTCAGGTACGCGCGCCACTGCTGCCGGGACAGTGGCCCCCCGGCACGGTGGCACGCCGCTTCGGCCAGACGGTCGGGGTCGACGGTGTACCGCTGGAGGGGCACGTGGCGGCCGGCCGCGAACAGGGTGCTGCCGTTTGGGGAGAAGGCCAGGGAGGTGATCTCGTCGCCGGCCGTGGCAAGGCCGGTGCCGAGCGGGCGGCGGGAAGGGACGTCCCACATCCTCAGGGTGCCGGATGCCCCCACGGCCACCAGGACCGAGCTGTCCGGGGAGAAGGCCAGCGCGCCGGTCGACTCCTGCACGGCGGACGGGCCGTTCAGGGAGACGCCGCCGGCCAGGATGCCGAGCGAGGTGCCCTGGCGTACGTCCCACAGGGTGATGCGGTCGTTGATGTCGAGCAGGGCCACCGTGTCACCGTCCGGGCTGAAGGCGGCTGCGGCGTGGGCATCGAGCGTCGTCTTCCTGGTGGATGGTCCGACGGTGGACGTGAGCGTTCCGTCATCGTGCAGGAGCGTGCGGCCGTCCGCGGAGACCGCGCTGACGTAAGTCGTCGCACCGGACTCGTCGGGATTCCTCGGGCCGGTGACGCGGCGCAGCCTGCGGCCGTCGCCGGTGTTCCACACGGTGAGGTTCGGGCCCTGACCGTCGGATGTCGTCAGCTCGCGACCGTCCGGACTCAGGGTGAAGTCCTCGAGGTTGTCAGCGAGCAGCTGTACCGTGCTCAGCCGGCGGTCGCGGACCGTGTCCCACACCGCGACCGAGACGACGTCCGACCCGCCCTCACTCGGCCCCGAGGCGAAGACCACCCGGCGTCCGTCCGCGCTCAAGGCTGGGCCGGGTATGGTCCAGGGCTCATCATCCCGGGCCACCCGGACGCTGGCCGTCCGCGACCGCGGCTCCCCGGTGCGGGTGTCGTACAGGGTGAGGTGCCCACTGCCGCCGCCTCGGTTTCTCAGGACGGCCAGCGTGCTGCCGTCGGCGCTGAGCACCGCTTCGTCGGCCGGTTCCCGGTGCCATGAGGGCCGCACCATCCGGCTGATGTCGATGGTGCGGACGACGCCGGTGTCGCGTGTCCCGCGCATGACGTAGCGGAGCACACCCGCGCGGAGGTCGAAGGCGAGTTGCTCCGGTACGTGATCGTCCAGCTCATGGCGGACGAGGGGGGCGTCTGACCGGTCGGGGCTCCACAGCAGGAGCGCTCCGTCGCTCACGCTCGCGACGAATCGTCCGTCCTCGCTCAGCACGTGCCGGTCCATGGCCGTGCCATCGATCGCAGCGAGTTGTCTGCCCGTCGCGGTGTTCCAGCGGTGCAGGCCGTCGGAGCCGGAGACGGTGAGGGCGCGGCCGTCCGGGGAGAACGTCAGGCTGTCGTCCGGTGCGCACTTGGGCCGGCCGGACCAGTCGACGCTCCTGGTGCGCTGGATGCGCAGGTCCCACAGCCGGAGGCCCTTGGATGTGCACACGGCGAGCGTCCGGTTGTCCGCGGTGATGTCGTACGCGGCCGTGTCCTCGTCGAGCAGGGCCCCGTCGAACAGGCGTCGGCCTCCGGGAACGCTCCATACCTGGAGCCTGTTCCCGGCCTGGAAGGTCCATGCGTGTCCGCTGGAGCTGAAGGCGTCGAGGACCATGGTGCTGGTGATCGCGTCCGTTCCGGATTCCGGTTCGCCGAAGTTCGGGAGGGGCTGGTCCGGCAGGCCGACCGGTTCCTCGGCCTCACCCTCGGGTGCGGCGGCCCATGGCCCGCGATACCGCTCCGCGAGGACGTCCCACAGGCGCAAGCGCAGGCGTTCCCCCTCCGGGTCCTGGACGATCAGATAACGGCCACCGGGACTCGCCGTCAGCATGAACGCGCCGCCGGGCGGGGCCCGGTGGCTGCTGATCTGTCGGCGGGTGTGCAGGTCCCAGCGGGTGATCCCATCGGGGCCGTCGAGGGTGGTGAGCGTGCGGCCGTCGGGGCTCAGTGCGTATCCGTCCACCGTGCCGGCACGGTGCGGGGCGAAAGGGGGAAGTTCGTTCTGGCCCAGGGCGCCGAGGAGGGCTGAGCGGGTCTCCGGCCCCGGGTTCAGCCGCCACGCGGCGACGGCGAGCCGGAGGGCGAGCATCGGGTCGGAGGAACGCAGGGTGTCGGCGGCGGTGGCGGCGCGGGTGGCGGCAGCCTCCAGTCGGCGTAGGTCGGAGGTACGGTTCTGCTGCCAGGCGACCACTCCCGCGACCAGGGCCAGCACGAGCAGCACCGACACCGAGGTGACCCATCCCTTCAGGCGCCGCCGTTCACGGGCGAGATGGGAACGGCTGGCAGCGAGGAACCCCCGTTCCACCTCGGTGAGATCGGCGGCGGCGTCCGGGCCGGTGAAGATCTCGTCGGCCTCCGCCAGTCGCGCGCCCCGGTACAGGGCGCCGCTGTCCCGGTTCAGCCCCTGCCAGGCCAGGGCCGCCTCCGTGAGCCGTCGCAGGGCGTGCAGCCGGTGCCGGTCCTCCTCGATCCAGCCGCGCAGGCGGGGCCAGGAGGTGATGAGTGCCTCGTGGGCGAGGTGGACGGTGTCGCCGTCCAGCGTGACGAGCCGGGCCCTGGCCAGCCGGTCGAGGACGGTGTCGATCCGTTTCGCGGAGTCCGGGCCGGCCGTGCGCAGCTCCGCGCGCTCAACGGGACGGGAGGTGTCCGAGGTGCCTTCACCGGGCGCGACCAGCCGCAGCAGGACGCGCCGCACCAGGGCCGCCTGGGCGGTATCGAGTGTGTCGTACAGCTCTTCGGCGGTCTGCGCGACGGCGCCCCGCACGCCGCCCGCGGCCTCGTACGCCCGTAACGTCAGCATCCGGCCCGACCGGCGGCGCCAGGTCTCCAGCAGTGCGTGCGACAGCAGGGGCAGGCCGCCCGGTTCGCCCGCCACCTCGTCCAGCAGCTGGGCGGTCAGCGCCCGTTCGACGGTCAGTCCCCGTGCGGTGGCGGGCCGCACGATCACCTCGCGCAGTTCCTCACGGCTGAGCGGTCCCACCGGTATGCCCGCTTCCCGTATCACCCGGACCAGTTCGGGGTGGTCCAGGCAGCGGCCGTAGAAGTCCGCGCGGACACCGAGGACGACCCGCAGCCTGCGGGCCGGATCCTGGGAGGAGAGCAGCAGGTCGATGAACTCGGCGCGTTCGGCCGGGTCCGTGCACAGGGTGAACACCTCCTCGAACTGGTCGACCAGGACGAGGGTGTCGCCGGGTCTGCCGCCGTGGCGCAGCCGCTCGGCGTGGGTGCGCACCGGGTGCGCGCCGGGCGTCAGGATGCGGATCGCGGCGAGCGGCGTCTCCAGTCCGGCGCCCTCGCTGAGGCGGGGGATCAGCCCGGCGCGCAGCAGGGAGGACTTGCCGCTGCCGGACGGGCCGAGCACCACCACACTGCGGTGGGACCGCACCATGTCGAGCAGACTTTCGATGAGCTGGTCGCGTCCGAAGAAGACGTCGGCGTCGCCGGGTTCGAACCGCGTCAGACCCCGGTACGGAGACTCCTCGGCGCCAGCGTCCTCCCTCGGCACGGCCGCCAGGTCCTCGGTGACCGCCCGCCAGCGTTTCTCCCAGTCGTCCGTGTCGCCGCCGCACGCCGCGACGTAGGCGAGGGTGACGGCCAGTGTCGGCAGCTTCTCGCCGGCGGCGGCCTGCGAGAGGGCGGGCGCCGAGTACTCGGTCCGCTGTGCCATCGCCCGGTAGGTCGGGCTGCCCGCCTCGACGCGCAGCGCCCGTAAGTCCGCCGCGAACCGCTGCACCGGACCCGCATCCGGGTCCAGTGGCTTCTCCTTACGACCCATGAGCCCCCCCGCGCTGCGACACGGCTGCCGCACAAGCCACTCGATCCAAGATCGACTCAGAAACCGTACGGACCCTAGAAGGCCCAGGCAAGGAGGGTTTCGGCCGCCGATCGGCCACACCCTGTGGCAGGGAAGAATTGAAAAGTGCCTGGTGAGGGCTGCTTATCAACGTCTCCGCCGCCGAAACTCGGTATCGGCCAGCACAGAGACATGCCGACGCCGAGCCTCCGTGCGAGGCGGTGCCCGGCCACGGCCGGCCACCAACGCTCGTAGTGGTCTGTCTCGCCCTGACCAGCACGTCCAAGCACGGCTGTGCAACGACTTCGAACCCAGTGAACTCGATCCAGGACGCCGCTCCCAGCGGACGCCTTGCCGGGAAACCGGTGAGGGCGCTCGTGAGGCTCGCCTTGTCCGCGAAGCCACCGCAGCAGCCGCAAAAGACCCGCAACGATCCGAGAGGAACATCAAATGGAATTCCTGCGTACCCGCACACGCACTGCGGCACTCGGCGTCGCCATCGCCACGACGGCAACACTGTTCGTCGGCGCCACGGCTCAGGCCGCCCCTGCGCAGACCCGTCAGTCGGACGTATCCGTGCAGGACTACATCCCCGGCAAGGACGTCGTGGTCGGGCAGTGCAAGGGGTGGCTGAACAAGAGGGCGTCCGACGGATACGTCCAGGCCGTCGCACAGTCGTGGAACAACCACGAGTGCGTGTTCGTGCTGCAGCGCAAGCGGCTGGGATCCGGCGGTTACGACTGGACGACCGTCTCGGACACGTACTGGATCCTGAATCAGAAGAAGGCGACCGGATACCACTGGAACGGAACGAACGCCGGCTCCCGGGTCTGCCTGTGGAACTACACGACCGGTGGTGAGGGCTGCGGTGAGGGCGCCTGGTAGAAGCCGGCAGACGTACGAAGAACCCGCCGTGTGACCGTACCCGAGTCATCCAGTGATCGCACGGCGCCCGGAAGCGCCATAGGGTCACCTGCCCATGCACCCGAGGCGACTTCCAGCAACCGCTAGCCCGGCCGCCTGCGCCAGCTCTCCACCCAGCTCAAGGACAAGCTCCTGGAAGGCGCCACCACCATGGCGGCAACGCAGGGTATCCAGCTGGCTGAGCAGGCACTCGCCGCGCTGATGCGGTAGTCGCTTCAGCACCACCACGGGCCCCGGGGGATCAGCCATGACGTCCCCGGGGCCCGGCTTTATGGAGTCGTACGGCCCGACGACCGTCCCACCCGGCCGTCGGCGTCCCCTCCCCGGACCTGCTCGCCCGCGCGGACCGCGGCTTCGCCCGCTTCCTCGCCCAGCACACCGAGACCAGGACGACCGCGCCGACGGCAGCGAAGCGCCCAGCGGTGACCGCCGGCCGCCCGCACGACGTGCAAGACCTCCGCTCCACCGGGCCGGCCCATCTCCGCGGAAGAGACTGGCACGCCACCCTCACGCGCGCCGGCCTGGACGCATTGAGACCCGATGAGCAGTTCGTTCAGGTACTCACGCTGACCGGTGACGCCCTCAGCGCGCTTGCCCAGCACGCGGAGTCACAGCACCAGGCCAGCCAGTAAACAGCCTGCGTGCCTGAGAAATCCACTGACACCCTCTGCTTGGTCCCGTGTATGACTGGCGTAAAAGGTCAAATAGGGGAGGGCAGCCGGTGGGTAAGGCGTCGTCGGGGAAGCGCGCGGCCAAGGCAGGCGGTACCCGGGATCACACAGTGCCGCAGATGTACCTGAAGCACTTCGCCCAGCACGTAGCACGCCGCAAGTACGAGCTGAAGGTGCGACGGCTCGACAAGATCAATAAACCGTTCACCGTGACGCCCACCGGCATCGCCGCTGAGACCGGCTACTACTGGGGGATCAGTGCCGAAGGAGTCCCTCACCACCATGTCGAGGAACTGTTCACCTCCCTTGAGGGACACGCCGAAACAGTACTGAAAGTCCTCCTGACCGACCCGGACTGGGCGCTCACACCGCACTGGCCGCTGAGCCCGGACCAGCGCCACGTCCTCGCCTGGTGGATGGCTGCCCAGATCTTGCGCACAACGCGCCAGCGCAAACGGCTCACCCACCAGCAGACCGAAGCACCGGACATCACCGACCTGCCGCAGGAAGTGCACACGCTCGCACAGAACAACCCCCACCTGCGCTACATCGTCGAAAACATCGTCACGTTGGCACTCATCCTGGAAGCACGTCCGTGGGCGCTGGGCTTCAGCGACATGTGCCTGCTAACCAGCGATACCCCCATCGCCATATGGAACCGCCCCGACGACGAAGACCAGCTGCGCGCCGCCGCGCTGAGCGACATCCTGCTGCCGCTTGACCCTCACCGCTTTCTGTTCCTACCCGGCCCCGCTACCCGGGGCACCGACCGGCGTAAGCACGTGGACCACCTGATGCACGCGGAAGGCGCCATCGGCTTCGCGCTCGTGGAGGTGGCCTACGACGTAGCTGACCAGTTCGTGATCCACCACCCAGAGCACGATCCGTGGAAGCACTGGAAGCCGAACAGCCCAGGTCAGCCCAAACCATGGGACGGGCAGACGCATGCCGCTCCTCAGTACATCTTGGAGTACGGCGTATTTCCGCCCAGTCAGAACATTGAACGTCGCTGGACGATGGAACACCCACCGCCTCGCTCCCCAGACGACTTGCACCTCTGACCTGCCAAAACATCACCCAGCGTGTGCCCACAGCACCGGACCCCGGGCCTCAAGAGGCACGCCGCCCCCTTCGTCGCGTCATCGCCATCCTCGATGGCTGCCCGCCGCTGGTTTTTCTCAGGAATGACAGGTCACAGGTCCACCGCGGTTGAGCAGTGGCGGATCACGTCGGGCAGATGGTGGGTTCCTGTTGTCGGTCTGCGTATCGGTCAGGCCGCCCCAGTTTGTAGATCTCCGCTGCCGTTGCGGGTGTGGAGCGGGGAGCCCTTGTGTTCCAGTGCCATCGGCTGATGCGCCACGGATGACATGCTGGAGAGGCCGACCGCTTGATTCATCATCGTCGGCGGGTAGTCGTGACAGCTCGAGCAGGTGCTTTCGCAGCGATCGCTCAGACGATGTGGACTCGTTCGGTGTTGCCTTGCTCGTCGCGCAGGAGGACTTCCTTGCCGTCGGCCATTTCCTGGGCGAGGAAGGCGTAGACCTGTACGGCTCGGTTGATGACGTCGGTCTTCGACAGGCCGGTGATCCGCATGAGGGTGGCCACGGCCCGGACTGCCGTAGGGATGAGGGTGACGGTGAAACGTTCATTCTCCGTACGTACGGCGTGCAGTTTGTCCACTTGGCGGGGCATGTCTTTCAGTCTCCTGGGGGTGGGGACAGTGCCGGGCGGCACCCGGTGCCTCTCCATAATGACACCTTCGCACCTGAAACACACCATGCTGGTGCTCCGTCTATCCAGGAGGGGTGCGCTCCGGTCGTAACTTACGTGAGTAGCTCACCAATTTGGTGACGAGCTGGTGTACAGCAGGTCTGCTGTCGTGTATCTTTGAGCCGCGGTATCCGCCGCGCAGTCCAGTCGATCAACGAAGGAGTCTCCATGCGGCTTCATCCAGGCCAGCGGTTGGGCGGGCAATGTCTAGCCCGCTACTCGGCTCTCTACGACACGTAGGAGCGAGCTGCTGGCTGGGATCTGAGATCGAGCTGAGTCATGCGCCGATTCGCGGTGCACGGTTCGATCGCCGCCACCATGGAGGTACCCAGCCCTATGATCGACAACTCTGCACAGGCCGCCGCTGCGAGTCGTAACGGTGAGCAGCCGTCGGCGCAGGCCGAGGCGCAGATCCAGACGACCCCCGTCGACCAGGTGGAAACGCCCACCAGTGACGCCGAGGCGATCATCGAGGTCACCAAGGACAAGTTCAAGGCCGGGATGCGTGTCCCGGGCTCCAGCACTGGGCAGATGATCAACGCCTCGACCTGTGTTCTGGGTCTGGTGGGCTCGGTCGTCGGGCCCCTCGTGCTGCTCAAGGTTTCTGTGGACGTTCCGATGCCGTGGCAGGGGATCTGGTCCCTGGCCGTGGTGGTTGGGGTCCTGCCGGTTGTCCACGTTCTGCTCGGTAACCGGCACGACAGCGGTAGCGGCAAGTACTTCCACAACTGACTGCATGGCTCAGCGCCGGACTTCCTGTCCGGCGCTGAGCCATGGCTGCTTCCCGCACCGCGTCAACGGGGGCGGCCTGGTCGGACCACCGGGTGCACGTGTTCGCTCATGGCGACGAGCGCAAGCCTCACACGGGACGCGGAAGCGGCAAGGTACGACATCGCTCTGGTGGACAGCACGATGTTGCGCACCTGGGCCACCTTCGGTAAGCCACTGGAACTCAACTGATGTAGAGAGCAGGAGGTGCGTGCCGGCACAGTCGGGCCCGACGCGATGAGCCGCCGACCATGGCATGGACGGGGATGTCACCGATCCCAGCCAGCCCCCGCGCAGGAGGCCGTGCAACACCACACCGGCTGGTCTCTACGTCCCGTGCTCCACCGTCCTCCGCATCAGAAGGACTTGTCAGACCCTGGCCGTAGAGTCGCTGCATGTTGATACCCGGTGAGCCGGCCGCGGGTGCCAATGCCGCCTTGGGCCGCGAGAGAACGTCGACGGCGGCCTGGCCGCCCGAGCCCGAGGCGCTGGACCCTGGTGAGGGGGGTCGCGAGGATCGGCTTCGGATGCTCCAGCGAATGCGAGACGTATGGAACGCCCTTAACACCGCTTACCGTGACCAGGTGACGGCGGAAGTGGAGGCGGCCCGGGAGCGACAGGCCGAGGTCAACTCTTATTGGGACCGGCACAAGGCCACGGTCCAGGAACGGTGGGCCACCCGGACGGGCGGACGTGGGCAGACCATGGTCGCCGACATCCCCGAGGTCGCGGCCCAGTGGCACCCGGACAACCCTGCCCGGCCCGAGGACGTCCGCGCCACAGCACAGAAACGTGGCGGACAGAGCCCGTACAAGTGGCAGTGCCCCCTGGGGCTCGGGCACGATCCGTGGGCGGCCTGGCCCAAGGATCGGATCCAAGCCGGCGCCAGCTGCCCAGCCTGCCGCAAGCTGATCAGGCTTGTCGACGTCCCCACCCTCGCCGCCCAGTACCGCGGGCCGGTGCCCGCGCGCGAGGTCAGCTTCGCAGCCCACGAGAGAATGGCGTGGGTGTGCCGGACGTGGGCGGTCGACCCGAAAACCGGTGGCTGGTACTGGGCCGAGCACCAATTCGACGCAGTGATCAAAGAACGGGCCCTGCAGGGGGACGGCTGTCGGGTCTGTGCCGGATACGTGATCGACGACACCAACTCGCTCCACACCTGGTTTCCGGAGATCGCCGACGCGAACTCGACGACCCGGACATCGATGCACGCACGCTGCCCACCAGTCGGCACAACGTCTCCCGCAAGGGGGCCTTCGGAGAGAAAACCGGCGGCGTCTACGCAACCCTGTGGTGGCGCTGCCATAAACGCAAGCATCACCGGTGGGAGGCGACCATCCTCAACCGGGTCCTCGGCAACGGTTGCCGGTGGTGTTCGAGGTCCGGCATCTCCAAGGAGCAGGTCCGGCTTGTGGCGGAACTCGCCGCACTCATGGACCTGGTGCCCCCGCAGCAGCGCGATGCGTGGTTGCCGGACGGCACGCCCGACTTCACCTCGCATCAGGTCGTCATCCCGTCGCGGTACAAGCCGGAACACTGGCGCTACAAGGCCGTGGAAGTCGATGCCGTCTTCCATCTCCCGAGCCACGGCATCCGGATCGGTGTCGAGTACGACGGCGCCTTCCACCACTCCGCCAAGCTCCGCGACCGGCGCCGGTCCGAGCTGGAGAAGAGCCGGGTACTGGCCACGGCAGGAATCCTGGACCTGCTCGTCCACGTCAGAGTCGGTGACCTGCCGCCTTTGGAAGCCCCCCACGCGGTGGCCGTGGTGATGCCGGAGCGGGCAACTCCCTACGAGCAAGCCTGCGCAGTGGCCGCTGCCGTCAACGCGCGCTTTCCCGGCAGCGTCCCGGGCCTCGACGCCTACATGGCAAGCGGGCGGCCGCACCGGCAGGCCGAAGCAGACGTGTACATCTGCGCGACATGGGGCGAGCTTCGTCCGCCCCGACGTCGAATGGAGCGGTCGGCCCCCGCGCGGCCGCGCAGGCTGATGGCGACCGCTCCGCATTCGGAGAGCCTGCTGACGCCCGTTGGCGAGCCGTACAGGAATCCCGAACGGCCGACGGAGATCGTCCGGGACTACCGGTGCGTGTGTGGGAACTCCGAGTTGTTCACGGCCGTCCAGGCTCAGGTCACCTCGGGCAACACCCGCAGTTGCGGATGCCTGAGCAGGCAGGCCAAACAGCAGAAGCGGCCTGCCGTCGCCCGGGCCGAGACCCAGGCCATACGCGCCTGGGCGCGAGACCAGGGCTTGAGGATCGGTACCAGCGGGCGTGTCCCAGACCGAATTACGGCCTCCTACCGGCTGCACCGGGCAGGGTGCCTCGATCTTCTCGACCGGCAGGGCCTTCTCGACGAAGCATCGGTGCGGCAGTGGGCCGAGGACGCTGGGCAGCGGCTGGGCGCGCGTGGCCGAGTGACCGGACGGCTCTGGCTTGACTATGCCGCCGACTACCTCACCCGGGCATCCGCGGGGTGACGAGATGTCCCACTCTAAGCGCGGAGGTTCGGCTCGGGGCGGACCTGCTGGTGGCGCCGCTTTACGCTCCGATGCGTCTTCAACGCTTGGGGATGAGGCTGGCCAGCAGGTGGTGGGTGGTGGGGTTTGTGGTGTGGATGTGGGTGGTGTGGGTGCCGCGGGTGAGGAGGACGCGGTAGGTGTTGAGGGCGTAGGGGAGGTACTGGTCGGGGGTGAGGCCGCGCAGGCTGGCGTCGTGGCTTTCGCCGGGGTGGGCTGTCCAGTGGTCGTTGTTCCAGGTGAGGTCGGGGCCGATGATGACGCCAGCGGTGTGGTATTCGAGGCCTTGGGCGGTGTAGATGCAGCCGATCTGCTGGTGGCCGCCGGTGTGGCTGGCCCAGAGCTGGCTGTGGGGGGCCAGGGGGCGGCCGTCGTCGGGGTGGGTGAGGGCGGTGGCGGCGTTCCAGGCGGCGCGCCAGGTCCGGGCCGGAACGCCGGGGTGGGTGGCGGGGACGTCGATGGTGATGTCGAGGGGGAGGGTGGTGGCGCCGGAGGGCCGGGTGCGGGTCCAGGGCCAGCAGAACCCGGCGGTGGTACGGGCGGTGTGCCCTTGTGCGGTGGCGTGTTCGATCTCTTCCTGCAACTGGAACGGATCGTCCGCGAGGTTCAGGTCGTAGCCGGTGTGTCCGGTCCACGGGGTGGGGGTGCCATAGAGGAGGGCATCGACCCAGGCGGTGTAGGCGGCCGATCCGCTGCACCGGAACGAGCCGGTCAGCTCCAGGTGGTGGTGGGTGCGGCCCAGGGCGCGGGCGGCGGTATGGATCTCTTCGACGGTGGTGCCTTCGTCGGGGCGGATGATCTGCCGTTCGTCGAGGAAGACCACCGCCAGCGGCACCTGCTCGAGCACGGCGGCCAAATCCGCCGGGACTCCGCGCGTACCGCCGCGCTTGAGGCGCTGCGCCTCATCGATGACCAGCACGCCGGCCTGTCGGGCGGTGCTGCGTAGGGCGCCGGCCGAAGGGAACAGCTCGCGGGCCGCAAGGTGGCCGCGGGTGGCGTCCAGGAGGTGGGCGCGCAGGGTGCCGGAGGGGGTGATGAAACGCGGGGCCGCCTTGGGGTACTGGCGCATGAGGTAGCCCAGGAGCCGTACGGCGAGCGCGGTCTTGCCGCTGCCCGGGCCACCGCTGACGGTGACGATGGCCCCGCTCCCCGTCCCGCTCTGCCCGTTCGGCCTTTGAGCGGTGCCGGGGTCGAAGGCGGTCAGGTAGCGAGAGGCAGCGGCGCGGATCCGTACGAACGCGTCCTGCTGGTCACCGACCAGCGCGAAGGCCCGGTGGCCGGTCAGATCGGTGCCGACGTGGTCGAGGAGCCGGCTGGAGGGCTGCCACCGGATGTTCTCGAACGCCGCCACCTGCCCGGCATCCGGCGCCACCAGGTCCCCGCAGCACAGCAGCCCCGCCAGCGCACCGGCGGGCCCGGACAATTCCTCGGCGGTCAGTACCGGGATACCGGCGTCCCCACCGGCACCCGCGGCCAGCGCCGCCCCTTCACCGGCGGTGGCATTGTGCAGCACCACCACCCCACGCACATCCAGCACCGGCGCGTCCCGGGGGCGCCAGTGCTGGAAGAAGCTGCGGTAGGCGGCGACCTGATGGACCGGATGGGCCGTCACCAGACCGTCGCTGCGCATCACCCGCTCGGCATCGAGGATGCGGCAGGTCTGCCACTGCTTGAGCTCGACGACCACCAGCCCCAACACCCCGGCCGGCGCAGCGCCTGGCGCGGCGCCGACCAGCAGCGCGTCCAGGCGCCGCCCGCCACCGGGCGTGCCGTACTCCAGATACACCTGCAGGTCTTCCAGCCCGGCCCGCATCAACGCCGCGAACAAGGGCGGCCAGCTGTTACGCCAGCTGCGCTCCTCCGCAGAACCGGGTGTCCCGAAACCGGCCGCGCGGTACCTGGCTGCGCACCGGCTGTAGAACGCGTCCTCCTGCAGGAGGGCGGCGATGTCCCCGGCGCGGCCCGCGGCCACACACGCAACCGCTCCCGCTGCCGGTTCCATCACGGCCGGCGACTGCGCACGCCCAAAGCGGCCAGAGCCGCCGGGGTCGATGGCGGCCGGGCCTGGAGTCGGGAACTGCTCGGACACGTGCTTCCCCCTGTCTATACGGCTGCCGCACATCAACCAGCGAACCGACCCGCGCCGGTCACCCCATCCTGCTGGCACTGCCTCAACAAGCTTTCCACCTTCACCAGTTGAGCCGCCCACCGGCCCGTCCGGGCCAGCAGGCTAACAAGCGAGAAAACCTATCGACTGCTCGATAACAGCAGGCCTATGATGCTCTGTATGAAGAGTTCGACGTTCGTCATGGTCCACGTCGGCCAGAGCACCGAGTCCCAGCGCAACCTCGAGCACGGCATCGAGACCCTCTCCTGGGGCTTCCCCGAGAAGAAGCCCGAGTACGAGCACGCCCGCCCCCGCTTCGCCGTCCTGGCCACCGGCGCCTCTCCCCGCGTCCAGCTCGAGGACTGGCTGCAGAACACCGCCACCCTTTACCTCTTCCAGGTCCGCGGCGGCTTCTACGAGGGCACCGCCTGGCACTGGCCAGACGAGGAAGTCGAACGACGCCTGAAGTACCCCCAGCGCTTCGGTATCGAGCCCCTCGCCAAACTCGACAACGTGCCCCTGGGCCCCGAAGGCCCGCTCACCGAGGCCGGCAGCGACGCCATCCGCCGCTCGGGCACCGACCGCGGCATGGGCAAACTGGTCGAAATGCCCGCTCAGCGCCTCCTGGAGCTCGCCGGGATTCCCTTCGACCCCGACGACCCCGAAGACGTCCCCCTGGACAAGTCCCCGGGCTTCACGGCCGAACAGGTCGAAGGCAAGAAGAAACCCCAGCGTCGCCGCCGCGGCGCCGGCTACATCTCCGACCCCAAGAAGCGCAAGGCCATCGAGGAGCACGCCGAACAGCTCGCCACCACCCACTACCAAGCACAGGGCTGGACGGTCGAAAAGCTCGGCAAGCCCTACGACCTGCGCTGCACCCGCGGCACCGAGGAACGCCACGTCGAGGTCAAGGGCACCACCGGCGCCGCCACCAGCGTCGAACTCACCATCAACGAGGTACTGCACGCCCGGGACAAGGACAACACCGTCGACCTCTACGTCGTCAGCGACATCAAGGTCGACACCTCCACCGACCCCTACCTTCCCAGCGGCGGCACCGTCTGGCACTACCCCGACTGGGAGCCGGCCGAGGAGGACCTCCGGCCCCGAAAGTACGAGTACCGCCTCCCAGACATCCCCGCCTGATGGCAGGCCGCCGGCCGCAGGAAGCGAGTCACTGCGCAGAACCGCGCCACACGTCCCGCAGCCGGAGAGCCCCCACGGCGCCAACTGGCCTGGCCTACGCGCAACGGCCCCCCAGAGCGCATGCGGGCGGCAGGAGCGTTGGTCAGGTCAGGATCGCGCACCAACCACCGCGGCCCGCACCTCGCTACCGCTTCGGACCGTCCGGCCGAGCAGCGGCCCCGGCCGTATCAAAAGATCCCGATCACCCCGGGCCGGCAGGTCTCCAGCGGATGGCTGGTTTTGCATCGCGCTCGGTAGGCCCCATGGGGGAAACTTCAGGCCCCACACCCGCCGAGCAGTACTGGGACGGCCCTCCCTGGTGAATTCAGGGATGAAGCGCCCCTGGACGGTGTCACGCCCCCTCCTGCGTCATGTGAAGCGGGTGATCCGGCGGAGGAGGGACGTCGGTGTGAGGCCGCGCTGGATGGCCAGGAGGTACGCGGCCGGGTTCTGCGCCTTCAAGGCCTTGGTCTGCTGGACATGCGTGTGGCGAAGGTTCGCGAAGGTCAAGGCCGCCCCCACCGCGCCGCCGAGCAGTGGGTGGCCGGCGAGGGCACCGGCTCCGCCGACTGCAGCGGCCAGCGCAGGAATCTCAAACTTCACGTTGACGGCGCTATAGGCGGTGCTGATTCCCTGCCCTTTCATGGCTGCCTTCAGTGCTTGCAAGGGAGCTTCAAAACGCTGCTCAACCGCCATATGCAGATAGCGTTCGCGCGCCTCGGGCAGCGTCGTCCCGGCCAGTTCCTGCTGCAGCTGGTCCACCGTCTCCGACACCGCGCTGGTGAACGCGGCGAACTCGTCGCGATGGTTCTTGCGCAGTGTGACGATCTTCTCGACGGGTACGTCCGTGAGATCGGCCGGGACGGCGATACGGATGGCCAGCAGGCCCACGATGTCGGCGGAAGAGGCGGACAGAAGCGGCGAGAGGGACGGCGCGGGTTCGCGGAGGAGGACTTCGGCGATGCGGTCGGCGTCCCAGCCGTCCGACGCGAGATGGGCGTCGGGCTGGTCGGTCGTGGGCGTATACCGGCCTTGAGCTGCGAGCGCTTCGACGAACGCGCACTTATAAACCCAGGCCAGTGCGGCGTTCATGGTGACCCATCGCCCGTCAGCGAGTGATCGCCTCGCCCAGATGCCTGGAGTGCGACGGATGTCTGTGGCAAGACCTGTGGCCAACAGTGCCTCTCGAAGTTCAGGGGTGAACTCCTCCCGGTAGGAGGCCGCCGCCCCGGCTTGGCGCAGGCCCGTGGAGCGGCTGTTGCCAGACAAGGGCATGAGCGAACGTGGAGAGGTGGGGTTAAAGGACGTCGTCGCCGCGTGGATGTTTCTCTCCTCCCAAGACTCCGAAACGCCATATCCCGCGGCGCGTAACGCGTCCGCGTGACGGTCCAGCAGGTCAAAAAACATGGGCGCCACTTGCCTCGCGGTGGTCGTCGGACCCACGTCCCTGACGAAGTCGAGCTCCTCGGCGAGGACACGAGCGGTCCTGGAATCGGACAGCCGGTAGCCCTCGGGGACGACTCGCGCCAACTCCCGCCAGTAGAGTGCAGCTGTCTTCAGCCAGCTCTCGTCCCGGAAATGGATGTACGGGTAGTACAGCCCGATGTGTGGCAGCACGGCATTCCCCTTCCCAGCGGCAGCCCGTGCGGCCGCCGCACTTGGGCCACCGTAATGGGCAAGGCAACGATTACGCGCTTCACAACTGAAGGGCGGAGAAGGACCGTTGCTCAGCAGGGCGGCCAGCCGTGCTCGCCGCCAGGTTCTTGCCGCGCCGCACAAGCCACCGCCCGTGCAGCTTGCCGGCCCGGCCCCGACCACGGTGACCTCGGCCGTCACCCTCACGCTGTTCACGCAGGCGCCGCCCTCCTTCACCGTGCGTCGTGCCGCCGACTTGCTCGCCACCAGGCCAACCTCCCTAAACAGGTCCCCGACCTGGCCCAGCTCGGTCACCTGCGGGCGCGGCAGCTCGAGAGCGCCGCGACCAGCGTCTTCTCGTGCAGCTCCGCCACATCGCCCTGACCGAAGCCGGCACCCGCCGGGCGGTCGGCGCCCCGGGGAACAGCCGCGTCACGAGTCCTCCGGCTTCACTTGGCGCGGCGCGTGAACCCTGCACCGGGTGAGAGTGCGGGGCCCAGGTGTGCTTCCGACGTCGGCCGGAGGTCAGGCACGCCGGCGCGGGATGCGCGCCCGGTGCACTACAGGATTGCCGAGGCGGGCGGCCACAGTTCTGGCAGGCCGAGTTGGGATCGATGTTCGCTCGGGTGGCAGGACGGTTCGTCTGGGTAAATGTGCGGCGGCGGATGCGGGGCTGCGTGCGTGGCCTGCTGGCACCGGCCGAACGCAAGAACGACTGGCAACTGGCCGAATGGGCCGACCACCGCGATTCGGCGGGTCTGCAGCGTCTGCCCAACGGCGCCCGGTGGGACGCCAACGCGGTCCGCGACGATGTCCCGCGACTACCTGGCCGAACGGCTCGGCCCCGGCGGGGTGCTGACCTTGGCCCGGAAGACCGGGTCCTCGGAATCCTCCGCGACCTTCGATATGGCCTCCTTGCCGGCCTTTCCCGCTGAAGGCCGACCGATTGAGGAGGCTACCGTCCTCATCCGCGGACACGGGCACCTCACCTGCGCTGCGCTTGCCGGGCAGCCTCACATGCGGTCATGCCTGGGATCAGTGCAGTGCCTCGATGGCCTGCACGATCAGCGCTCGGGCGTCAGCTCCGTACACGGCCATGCTGCGCAGTTCCTCAAACGCGCGGGCGTACAGGCTGATCTCCGACGGCTGGGTGATCCTCACCCTCGCTGAGACCAACTCGACCGAGACCAGGCGGTCGTCGTACATGTGGAAGGTCTCGCGCGGCCACTGCCGCCGCTGCGGCGCGGACATGGGAACGATACCGAGGGAGACCTGAGGCAGGGCGCCGGCCGTGAGGAGATAGCCGAGCTGCGCTGCCATCGCGTCAGCGTCGCAGACCTGGTATCGAAGCGCCGCCTCTTCGACCAAGAATACGAACGTGTGCCCCGGCCGATGGACAATCAGGGACCGGTCGACTCGGGCCCGCGCTGCCTCCGCGCTGTCGTCCACGGGCAGGTCCCGGAACGCTGCGCTGATGCCCAGCACCCCAGTGGCGTAGCCCTCGGTCTGTAGTAGTCCGGGCACAAGCGATGACGAGTAGACCCGGAAGTGGCGGGTGTCCTGGAACAGCCGGGGCTCGCTGCTCTGCAGGGCCTTGAGCCCGTGGCGCACCTCGGTGCGCCACTCGGTATACATGGACTCGGCGTGCAACGACTGGGAGATCAGGTCGTCAGCCTGGTCCAGGGCGTCGCAGGCTCTGCACCACAGGCGGATATCCGTAGCGTTGGGCGCCGTGCGCGCGTTCTCGATTCTGGACGTCTTGGCGTGGTGCCAGCCGCACCGGTCGGCCAACTCGGTCACCGTCAGCCCTGCCCTCCGGCGCATGCCGCGCAGCCGCTGGGCCACTACCTTGCGCGCGGCCTGCGCCGAGGAGGAAGGGGAGATAGGCATGAGCTGGCCTGTCCGGTGCGTGCTGTCAGGTGATCTTGTACTGGGCGTGCGGCGTGGCTCGCGACCACACCGTTTCGAACGCCTCGGCGCACAGCCTTGCGACCGCTGGGTCCTCGCTGATCTCTCCTCCGGCTGAGGCGCCGTCACCAGTGAAGTGATTCCACCGGACCAGATGGTCGTCGATCAGCCAGAAGTCGTTACCGGGCAGCGCGATGTCCGAGGCTTGGCGGCGCGGCAGCCACCGGACCTGCTCGCCGGCGGCAACGTTGGTGAAGGTGCCGTCGTACAGGAAGCGGGTGTACTCGCTGACCGGCTCGGACACGATCCGCGCACGGCGCACGACGACGCCGCGGCTGACGGTCTTCTGGATCAGGTCCAGCCACGGCCGCCACCACGACGACCGATCGGCCGGGTCGTGACGGTGACCAGCCTGCCACTCGGCGAAAGGCCCGCTCTCGTAATCGACCGCGTAGGCATCGCGCATCTCCAGGTGGACAGCGGAGCGGGTCGCGGAACCGAGAAGCTCAGGCCAGGTGGGCACGCTCATCGAGGGCATCGCACGCCTCCCTGATCATCTGCGTCATCCTCGCGGGAATCCGCACTACGGCCTCGTGGCCGGGGATGCCGACGGCGTGGCCGGGCACCTCGAAAGAAGCGCATTCTGCTGCGAGTTCCTCGTCGGCCTTCCAGCCCTGAAGCACGAGTTCGTTCTTCTCCTCGTTGACCCACACGGTGGGGCTCTCGCCGTCTCCGGTATTCGGGTCGATCCCGATGAACTGTAAGGGCACAGCTACCTCCGGCCATCAGATGTGCAGGACTGTGCGTCACAGTCACCTGCCTGAGGGCTTCGGTCAAGAGGGCCAGTTCCGCCATCGGTCCCGCACGGCTGCATACACGCACAGTTCTGCACATCGCTGGCCATGCTGCACATCACACTCCTAGCGTCGGCAGGGATGCAGAAACCCCGGCGAGGCGGTGGAACCCTCCCGGGGTGCGGACGACGCCCGAGGAGCGCCGACATGCGGCAAGCTACAACCCCAGCACCCGAGTCGGGATCAGCGGTCCTCTGGCCGCTGGACGTTACGATGATGCGCACCTCAGCGCGCCACCTGCTCGCCGAGGACGCCGAGCTGCCCTCCGACGAGGCACTGGACACGCTGGTCCTCCAGCTGCGCGGGCACGTCATGCTCGCCATTCCTTTCGTCGAGGCCCTAGCCGCCCGCTTACCCGAGGGCGACCTACCCCGCGCATGCGCGCTCGCTGGCATCAGTGAGGCACGCACCCGCCTCGGCCTGGAACCCCGGCACGCCCTGCCCGCGCGGATCGCACACGCCCAGCGCTTGGCCCGCTCGGTCACCGCTCTCTGTGACCACTACGAGAACCTGGGCGAGTCCCGGCCGTGATCGTCCAAGAGACGCGCCTCGACCTCCCCCTGCCGGACCCACCCGAGCCGTTGGAAGACTGCGGGGTCTGCCAGGCCCTGGTGAAGCAACGCAAGCAGGCGCGGGCGGCCGGTGATTGGTCGCGGGTCACCAACTGCAACGTGGAGATCCGCAACCATCACCGGGCGCGGTGGTGGCGATGACGCAGACCGCGAACCGGCCGCCATTGCCCCAGCCCCTCCACTGGCCCATCCTGCGGCCACCCCTCACCA
Organism: Streptomyces glaucescens; assembly: GCF_000761215.1. Taxonomy (GTDB): domain Bacteria; phylum Actinomycetota; class Actinomycetes; order Streptomycetales; family Streptomycetaceae; genus Streptomyces; species Streptomyces glaucescens_B. The sequence continues at coordinate 96,717 of NZ_CP009439.1, forward strand.
CATGCGACACCTGCCGCGACCGGCTGGACGATCTGATGATCGTCGTGATGCACGACGAGTCGGACAGCGCATTCCTCGCACAGATCCTCGTGGCCCGGCACATTGCCGCCAAGCACCCCGACGCCGTCCCTCTGCCGCACACGGACGGGTGCCACCTGTGCGCTCACTACGAGCGGCACGGCGACAGCGGCCTGTGGAACGAGCACCGAGTCCGCGGCCTGTTCCTTCCCGAGGCGACAGCCCGGCTCATGTGACAACCCGCTTCATGTACCAGTCCGTGCCTGCAAGCTCTGGTCCCGCAGCCTTGTACAGACTGACCAGATCGGGTGCCCTTTCTTGCGCCTTGGTCAGGCTGATGGCCGCGGCGCGCTCCATGCCCCGTTCGTCGGGACCACTCCTCTACGGTGGTGCCCGTTTCCGGGCAGATGCCGGCATGTGCCTGTTCGGCTGCGAGCTGTGCGGCATGGACTGGATGATCGGGGAGTAACGGGCGGCACGGCGTCCGGGGTACGTGAGCGTCCCCTTGCGCAGCTCAGGCTGAGTGCGGCCCTGGTGCAAGGGGACGCTCGCGCGTTGGGCGGGGGCAGCGTCGCTGCCGTCTGTGCCCGGTGTCATCCCGTGGTGGTGCGTTCCTTGGCCGGTGCTCGGCGTGTTGTCGGGGTGTCCAGGTGGACCACGACGGTGGTGTAGAAGCGGTGCACGGCGTCGTCGACGCTGCGGATGAAGCCGGACTCGGCGTTGCCGCGGCCGCTTCCCATGCTCTTGAGCAGGGACAGGCGGAAACCGGTGATCTTGGTGCCGTTGTCCTTGGGGAGCAGGTCCGCCGGTTCGGGGCGGAGCCGCTCCAGTGTCCCGCGCGGGCCTCCGGTTTCGGTGTCGACGAGGGTTTCGATGTGCAGGTCCGCCGGTGCCTCGGCCAGGCGCCGGACGAGCCGCTTGGCCCAGCTCAGGGGGTATCCCTGCTCGGGGGTCGGGATTTCGATGGAGGTGCGCAGTTTGCCGGTGCGCAGGTCGGCGCTGACGGCCAGGACCCCGGGGGTGCCGTCGATGCGCAGCTCCGCCTGAAGCCGCCCGTCGAGGCAGAGCTGGTCGGCGAGCCGGTTCCGGCGTTCCCTGGGATCGGTTCCGCGTTTGGCGCGCTGAACGGGCAGGACCTTCTGTCCGAGTTCACCGCCGAGCCGGAGGCAGACCTGGCGGATGAGCCGCTCCCAACTCTCGACCACCTCAAGTGCCCGTGCGTCGCCCTGGCAGAGGGTTTCGTCGTCGATCCCGTTGCGCACGGGGACCCATGCGGGGCCCATGTTCTGGAAGCCGTGGCAGCCGGAGTTCTCGTGCTGCAGGTAGTGCAGCAGTTCCTGCAGGAGCCAGGCGTGTGCCGCGTTGCTCACTCCCTCGTGCCTGATCAGCATCTGTGCCTGGTAGGCGACTTCAGCCCAGGACAGATGCCAGAGGGCCACCTTGTGCTTGCGCCGCTTGTCGATCTTGACGTCGACGAGCGGACTGCCCTCCAGCGCGACATCGTTCGTCAGCGTGATCACGGCCTCGTAACCGCGGCGCGCGGCGATGTCCATGTACGCCTGCACCTGGTCGGCCTTTAGTGCGTTGCCGTTGGTCTTCGTCTCGACCAGCGCGGTCCACAGCTTGCCGGCCCGCTCCACGCGGATCACCCCGTCCGGGCGCCGCGGGCTGTCACCGTGCGGCAGGGAGACCTCCGTGAACGTCTCCATGCGGCCCGCCGGAGCCCCGAACCCGGCGGTGAGCCTCCTGCTGAACTCCGGCACCTGCGCCATCACTGCCAGCAGCACCGAGGTGGCACGCATCTCACGGTCCCGGTCGCTCTTGAGCACCGAGACCGGGAAAAGCCTGGCCTGCTTCCAGGAGTCGTTCTCCGCCAGGGTTTTCTTGGCCGTCTTGGGGAGGGTGACCTTCTTCTTCGCGGTGCGAGGGCGAGCGGTCGGCTTCTTCGGCTCGACGGCCTCGCCCTCAGGCCGACGAGGAGCGGGGATGGCCTCCAGCGTCGCCTGCCGGGCCAGTTCCTCGGCCGGCGCCAAAGCCGTCGCGTCCGCCCGCTCGTCACCTTCGGCGGCGTCGAGCGCTGCTTCCGCGTCCGTGGCCGCGTCGTCCTCGATGTCCACGCCAAAGTCCGTCGCCAGCCCAGCGAGACCGGTTTCGTAGCCCTGCCCGACGGCACGGAACTTCCACTCTTCTCCCCGCCTGTACAGCTCGCCGAAGATGACCGCCGTCACGGAGTCGGCGTCATCGACGGCGAACCGCAGGAGACTCTCGCCGACCGCGTCGGCCAGCGTGATCCTCACGTCCTCCAGCTCACCGAAGCGAGCCCTGTCGTACCTGCTCGCAGCGACGACAATCCGGTCGATCTCGGCCGGTACCGCAGTCAGGTCAAAGCTGATCCGGTCCTCGCTGCCGTCCGCCGTCGGCGTCTTCCCCAGAACCTGCACGCTTCCGTCAGCGGCTACCGAATGGTTGTAGAAGTAGAAGTCGCTGTCGCTGCGCACCTTGCCGCTTGAGTCCAGCAGTAGGACCGACACATCCGCGTCGCCCTCGCCGGTAGGGCTGGCCCAGCCCAGACTGACGATCACCGAACCGACACTGTCGCTCAGATCCGCCAGGGCCACATTCGCACCCTTGATCATTTCCTGCACAAAGCCCCCCAGCGGCGCACCTTGGGCTGCGGAAGATTCCGCCCCATCCATCCCCTTGCGCGGCACAAAATGACGAGCCGCGCGCGGAAACTGTAGTACGCACCGAGCCCGGTCGTGGAGGTTCCGTGAAGAACGGTACGTGGCTGACTGCCCGGCGTCCACGGGCCCCGGGGGCTCAGCCATGACGTCCCCGGGGCCGGGCTTGGGGGCCGCACTGTCCAACCACGCTGAGACCCCAGTGTCACACAGCGGCCGGCTACGGAGATCGTTCAACGCCTGGAGATCAACGCGCATCAACGACTTGTATCCGGACCGGCTGCCGGCGGATGACCGTGCGGGCCCTTGGCCGGATCCGAGTGCTCTGCGTGGCGGAGCAGCGTGCCGTGGACGATGGTGGATGGCTACCGTACGTCGACGTAGTCGCCGGGTGCGTTGACTGCCGCGGTGGCGGTGTTGCCGGCGTAGCTGTAGCGCCAGTATCCGTCGCGGCTGGCTGTGACGGTGGTCTTCAGGTATCCGGTGGAGCTGGCAGTTACTGTTCTGAGGGTGCTGTAGGTGCCGCTCGGTGTGCGGAACTGAAGGCTCACGGGCTGGTTGGCGTGGCGGTAGTACTTGGAGTCGTGCCAGTTGACCCGGCTCAATGCGCCTGTGATGGTGATCGGTTTCCCCTTGGTTACAGGCTCAGGGGCTGCGTTGGCCGTCAGCTTCGAGGCTCGTCGGATGTTGAGGGAAGCCGCTGCCTTGTGGTGATAGTCGCCGTCAAGCGCGGTCGCGTTGACCTGGAGGCGCCAATTGCCGGCGTCAGCGTTCGTGAGCCAGCCTTCGCCCATGACGAACCCGAAGGTGCATGTCGTTGTGCCAGCATCGACGGCTGTGCACGTGTACTTGTGTGCGGCTGCCAGGATGCCCGTCGGTGCGGTGCTGGGGCCGCGGTACAGCCAGGCGTCGATGTAGTCGATCCCTTTGGGGTCGCTGGCAGTAACGGTTGCTGAGAACGACGTCTGGGTGGCAGAACCGACGACTAGGGCCTTGCCGCCGTTGACGGACGCCGACAGAATCTGAGCGTCGCCGAGCCGAGTCTCAGCGTTGGCGGTTGACACGCTCAGGCACGTGATCGTGAGTGTAGCGATGACAGCCGCGGCGGCACGTTTGCCCATGAAATCCCCCTAGTGGAACCTCGATTGCCTCTCCAAGTCAGCAGAGGCCGAAGCAGCGGCGCGATCCTAGTTGTCTCGCGGCCGTACTTCAGTTTTTCGTGATCAGTATCACGCTCAAGATCGAGTCCCGGGCGCTTACGTGGGCCGACATGGTGTTTGCCGCCGCCCCTTGCGTCCTCGATTCCTGCAGCTGCAAGGGCCTGCTGATGGCTCGTCCAGTGGAGATCGGGTCAGCTCGTGAGCACGGTCGTGCGAAGCGCTGGGAGTTCATGGGCAGGGTGCAGCCTGACGTGATGTGCCGACGGCGCTCGGGTAAGCGTGCATACGTGAGTGGCGCTGGTCGTGGCCCGCACTAGGGGTTCACCGGATTGCGCAGCGAAAGTTCTGCAAAGGTTGTATGAAGCTTTCGCGAGATTAGTCACAGCTACGCTGCGTATTGATTCGTCACGGAATGCAACTGCTTGGCAGGGTTTCTACATCTTGATCGCTTCCTTACGTGATCCTTAATCTGCCGCGACTTGTACGTTTCCGCAGGTAGTGGGGATTGGGTTATGAGAGTTGGACGGATGCGACGCCGGTGGCGTCGGCCCGTCTCGGGGGCAGTCGGGGCTGCGTTGTCGGCGGCCTTGTTCGCTGGCCTTCTAGATGGGAGCCCTGCGCGCGCGGCCGACAGCGGCGGCAGTGCGGAGACGGACGCTGGTGTGTCGTCAACGCCGGCCAGCGATGAAGCCAAGGGCCGCTCGTTCTGGGAGGACGACGGGCTTCCGGCTGAATCGGCGGAACTGCAGGCGTCCCGCAAGGCTGCGCAGAGCGGGCAGCGGGTTGTGGTGCAGGGCCTGACCACGGAGACCAATCAGGTTTTCGCGAATCCGGACGGGACGTTCACTGCGGAGTCCTCTGCGGTCGTGGAGCGTGTCCGCAAGGACGGCGCGTGGACCCCGGTGGATACAACGCTGGTTCAAGGGGCCGACGGCACTCTGACGCCGAGGGCTGCGCACGACGTGGCCCTGTCCGGCGGGGGCAGCGAAGAGCCGCTGGTGAGGTTCGAACGGGACGGCCGCGCCTATGAGGTCTATTCACCGTGGCCGCTGCCGACCCCGGAGCTCGACGGCTCGCACGCCGTGTACAAGCAGGTTCGCCCCGGTGTGGACCTGGTGGTGCAAGTGCTGCCCGACGGATTCACCCAGAATCTGGTCGTGCACACGCCGGAGGCCGCAGCCGCGTTGGGCAGCATCGACTACCCGATCCGTACCGACGGGCTGCACGTTCGCACCAGCGACGGTGTGACGGCGCTGGTCGACGACGGCGGACGGCCCGCTTTCGTGAGCGCGTCACCGTTGATGTGGGACTCCGGCCCTTCCTCCACGGAAGCCGGTCCCACCACCATGATGGGTACGGCCGACTCGGCGGACGAGGCCGACTCATCTGGGGATGTCGACCCGGTCGACGCCGTCACCCCGGACGCACAGTCGCGAACCACGGTGGCGGACGCAACCCTGACCGCTGATCGGCTGACTGTAGTGCCGGACCAGCAGTTCCTCACCGACCCGGCCACCTCCTACCCGGTGGTGATCGATCCGCCGACGGTCTCGGCCAAGCTGACCGGCTGGACGTCACTGTGGTCGAACCTGTCCACTACCTCGTTCTGGGGCACCAGCCACGCGCTGGGTGTTGGCTACGACGCCTACGTGGACAACAAGAAGTCCCGCTCGCTGTTCCAGTTCGACACCCGGACGGTGGTCGGCAAGAAGATCCTCGACGCCGACTTCTCCGCCTACGAAATCTGGTCGGCCAACTGCACCAAGAAGGACATCCAGCTCTGGCGCACGTCCGCCATCAGCTCCTCCCGCACGTGGTCGAGCCCGCCGACATGGCAGGCGCTCGTTGACACCGTGTCCGCCGCCAAGGGCTTTTCCTCCACCTGCCCGGACGGTTCGGTGGAGTTCGACGCCACCGCGGCCGTGGCCTACACGGCCAAGGCCAAAAGCACCACAACCACGCTGGGCCTGCGCGCCGATGAGAGCGACCCGATCGCGTGGAAGCAGTTCATGTCGCCCAAGGACGACCGCATCACAGCCGAACGCCGGCCGAAGCTGTCGATCACGTACGTCAGCGTCCCGAACACCGCGCCGTCCTATGTGAAGATTGCCGACCCGAGCACCTCCTGCTCGGCCTCGAGCTCCGCGCCCTACATCCGGGACACCACCCCGAGATTCACCGCCACCCCGACCTCTGCGGACGGTTCGCAGGCTGTACTGCGTCCGGAGTTCGAGCTGTACACAGGCAGCAGCACGACTCCCACGACCTACCGGCCCACCACATGGACGGCCAGCGGCACCGCCGGAACCTGGCAGCCGACCCTGGCCAACCAGCAGACCTACCACTTCCGTGCCCGTACCCAGTACAAGGTCACTCACGACGGGGCCACGCAGTACCTGTACGGGCCCTGGTCTGCCTCCTGCTATTTCAAGATCGACAGTCTTGGGCCGCCGCAGCCCACGGTGACGTCGGTGAACGGCGTCTACCCGGAGTGCACGGGAGAGACATGCGGCACGACGCAATACGGCAGCGTCGGGATGACCGGCCAATTCAAGATCACGACCACTGCCCCGGACGTGCGCCGCTACATCACCGAACTGAACGGCCTCAGGGTAGAAGACAAGGTCTACAGCGCCAACACGGCTAGCCACACGGTTTCCATCACCCCGGACAAGCACCTGACGAATACCCTGCGGGTCTGGACCTATGACGCAGCCGGTAACCGGGGCACAACCAAGGACTACCTGTTCAACGTGGCCAAACCGACGGGACCAGCTGCGACGTGGCAACTAGACGAAAACACGGGCACTCTCGCCGCCAACGCCCAGGGCACGTCCCATCCGCTCACCTTGAACACCGCCTCGTGGACAGCTAAGGGCCGCAACAATGCCGCCTGGCAGGGCATGGGAAGCAGCTACGCCGCCACGGCCAGCAAAGTCGTGGACACCACCGGCAGCTTTTCCGTCTCCACCTGGGCCAGGCTCTCGAGCACCGACGTGATGAGCACCATCGCGAACCAGAACGGCGTCAATGTCGGGGCCTTCGCTCTGTATTACTCGCCTTCCTCTGGCAAGTGGATCTTCAACCGCTATGACCAGGACGCGTCCTCCGGTGCCGGCATCGTACGGGCGACGTCGACGACGTCGCCGGTGGCTGGTGCCTGGACGCACCTGCTGGCCGTGTACGACCGGCAGAAGCAGGAGATGCGCCTGTACGTCAACGGCCGTCTTGAAGACGCCGTCCCCTACACCGCGCCATGGGCGGCGAACGGCCCCTTCGAGATCGGCCGGATGAAGGGAACGGCCGGCCCGGCCGCGTACTTCAACGGCGACCTGGACCAGGTTCAGGCATACAACCGGGTTGTCTTTCCCGACGAACTGGCCTCGCTGGTAAACCTGACCGACCCTGTAAGCGGAGAGCCCCGGGCGGAACTGCTCGCCCACTGGACGATGGACGACACCTCCGGCACGGCCACGGTTCCCGATGCGACAGGCCGCGGCCACACGCTCACCCTGCACCCCGGCGCGACCTTCACCACGACTGACGACTACGGGCACGGCAACGTCGTCGAACTCGACGAGCCGGCCGCCGGCCGCCTCACCTCCACCGTCCCCGTGGACGAGTCCGGCAGCTTCACCGTCGCCGGATGGGTCAACCTGGAGAAGCAGAGCCGCCTGGAAGACACCACCCGCGCCCATGCGCCTACGGTGTTCGCTCATCCCGGCGCCCAGCGCAACTCCTTCCGCCTGTGGTACGCGCAGTCGATCGGGGAGTCGGTGGGCACGTGGAACTTCGGCACCTACGAAACGGACGTGCTCGGGGGGCCCGGCGCCACTCTCGCTTCCGATGAGGTGAACCCGCCCGGAGGCTGGGTCCATGTCGTCGGCGTCTACGACTCGGCCAACCAGTCCGCCAAGCTCTACATCACCGGCGAGCGGCAGGGCGTCGAGGACGGTGTCCTGGTTGACAAGATCTTCCAGCCCACGGGACCGCTGATGATGGGCTACGGCCGTCGCCACGACAACGGCACGTGGGGGTACGGGCTTCCCGGCCTCCTCGACGACCTGCGCGTCTATGCCGGCGTGCTGTCCGACCAGGACATCGACCAGCTGTCCAAGGTCGACGAGCCGCCCGTCCCCATCGACTGACCAATCCCGACCACCCGCACCCCTTCCACAGCAGTGCGGCGCTGACACCCGCGGTGTGCCGGGCCGACCCGGCCCGGCACACCGCAACATGACGACCGAAGGAACCCACTGTGACAAGGCGCAGCTTCGCGCTGTCCTCATGGTCATGGCAGCGGGCCAGCAGGCGCAGACTGACAGCAGTCGGCCTGCCCGTCACCGCAGCCGTAATCGCCACCCTCCTGGGCGCGGCACCGGCCGAGGACACCAGCCGCAGCCACACCAAACTGCCCGAGCCGAAATACGGCAAGGCAGCTGCTTTCAAGGCCAAGAGCTTCAGAAGCAGCGACCCCGCCTATGCGGCCGCCAACAAGACCCTTAAACAGGCCGCTACCAAGCCCGCCTGGCCCACACCCGGCTCAGCGACCCTGGACCTGCCCTCCGCAGCGGGCCAGAGGACGAAGGCGAACAGCCTGCCGGTGGCACTGGCCGCCGCCGCGGCCCAGCCCACGACCGCAACCAAGTCCACGACCAAGCCGACTGCCAAGGTGGCCCAGGCCCCCGGCCGGGCCAAGGTCGCCGTCCTGGACCGCAAGCTGGCCAAAAAGCTGGGCATCGAGGGCCTGGTGCTGACCGTCCAGCGCGCCGACGGCAAGACCAATGCCTCGAGCCTGTCCCTGAGCGTCGACTACAGCGGCTTCGCCCACGCCTACGGCGGAGCCTGGGCCTCCCGCCTGCGCGCCATCGAGCTCCCCGCGTGCGCGGTGACCACCCCGAACAAGCCGCACTGCCGCACCACCCGGGTCCTGCCGACCAGCAACGACGCCAAGAACGGCACCCTCACCACCCAGGTCACCACCCGCCAGGCCACCCGCGCCACCGCGACGACAACGATGGTGGCCCTCTCCGCAGCCGCATCCTCCGACCAGGGCAGCTACCAGGCCACCCCGCTGTCGGTGTCGTCGACCTGGGCAGGCGGAGGCTCCAACGGCGACTTCACCTGGTCCTACCCCATGGACGCGGTACCCGCCCCGGCCGGAACAGCCCCGACGGTGACGCTGGGCTACTCCGCGCAGAGCATCGACGGCCGCACCTCCTCCACCTCCGCCCAGCCGTCGTGGGTGGGCGAGGGCTTCGACGTGCCGACCTCCTACATCGAACGTTCCTACGGCTCCTGCGACGACGACGGCCAAAACGACAAGGCCGACCTGTGCTGGAAGGAACACAACGCCTCCGTCGTCCTCAACGGGAAGTCCAGCCCACTGATCAAGGACGCCGCGGGCTGGCACCTGAAGAACGATGACGGTGAGAAGGTCACGCTTGCCACCGGCGCGGTCAACGGCGACGACGGCGACACCGGAACCAGCGGTGACCAGGGCGAGTACTGGACCATCACCGCCACCGACGGCACCCAGTACGTCTTCGGCAAGAACCGCCTGCCCGGCTGGTCCGACAACGGCACCGCCGCAGACGACCCGGTCACCAACTCCACCTGGGTCGTCCCCGTCTTCGGCGATGACACCGGCGAACCCGGCTACTCCAGCAGCACCAGCTTCGCCGGCCGCGCAAAGCTCCAGGCCTGGCGCTGGAACCTCGACTATGTCGTCGACCCACACGGCAACGTCACCAGCTACTGGTACACCAAAGAAGGCAACTACTACGCCAAGAACGCATCCACCGGCAACGGCACCTACTACCACCGCGGCGGCTGGCTCAAGCGCATCGACTACGGCCAGCGCTCCGACACCGTCTACAGCAAGCCCGCAGCCGCCCGCGTCCAGTTCGACGTCGCCGAGCGATGCCTCCCCGTCACCGGCGGAGAGACCTGTGGCTCCCTGACCGAGACGAACAAGGCCGCCTGGCCGGACGTGCCGTTCGACCAGATCTGCGCAGCGAGCACCCCCTGCACGGACCGCAACGCGCCGTCGTTCTTCACCCGCAAGCGGCTGACCGACGTCACCACACAGGTCTACGAGGGCACCGGCACCGGCGCGGACACCGACTACCGCGACGTCAACGCCTGGCACATGGAACACTCCTTCCCCGACCCCGGTGACGGCTCCGCGCCGGGCATGTGGCTGAAGAGCATCCAGCACACCGGCAAAGTGGGCACCAGCCCGATCACCTTGCCCGCGGTGACGTTCGAAGGCATCCAGCTGCACAACCGCGTCGACAAGACCGGCGACGACGTCGTGCCCTACATCAAATGGCGCGTCCGCAAGATCAACTCAGAGACTGGCTCAGTCCTGACCGTCAACTACTCCACCCCCGAGTGCATAGCAGACACCAACCTGCCCACCGCGCTCGACAAGAACACCAAGCGCTGCTACCCCGTCAAATGGATCCCGCCGACCAACCCCACCGGCGGAGAAGACCCGCAGCCACGCACCGACTTCTTCCACAAGTACGTCGTCACCCAAGTCACAGAATCCGACCCGACCGGCGGCGCACCCCTGAAGGAGACCAACTACACCTACACCGGCGGCGGCGCCTGGGCCTACGACGACGAGTCACCCATCTCACCAGCAAAGTACCGCACATGGGGCATCTGGCGCGGCTACAACACCGTCACCACCACCGTCGGTGAAGCCTCCGGCACCCGCTCGAAGACCACCGCGCTCTACTACCGCGGCATGCACGGCGACAAGCAGACCAGCGGCACCCGCAGCGAGACGATCACCGACTCCCAGGGCGTGTCCCAGACAGACTCCGAACAGCTCGCCGGCCAGCTTCGCGAGCAAATCACCTACAACGGCACTTCCGGCCAGGAAATCTCCGCCAACGTCATCACCCCCTGGTCGCGTGAGACGTCCAGCGACACCCACTCCTACGGAACCGTCCGCGGACACATCGTCCGCACCGGCACCGAGGTCACCCGCACCCGCCTGAACAGCGGCAGCACGATCACCGCCACGACAACCACCACCTACGACCCGAAGAGCGGCCTGCCGCTCACGGTCGAGAAAGACGCTGGCGGCACCAAAGACTGCACCCGCACCTGGTATGCCACCGACGAAACCAAGTGGATGCTGTCCTACCCCAAACGGGTGGAGAAGGTCTCCACAGCCTGCTCCGCGACCCCCAACCGCACCAACGACCCGAACACCACAGACCTGGTCGCCGACACACGCTCCTCCTACGACAACCAGGCCTACGCAGCGCCCCCCACCAAGGGCGACGTCACCCGCACCGAACGCCTCACCGGCTACAACACCGACGGCACAGGCCGCTACCAGACCATCACCACCGCCGCCTACGACGCACTCGGCCGCCCGACAGACACCTGGAACACCAAGGGCACCCGAACCAAGCACATCGCCTACACCCCCGCCACCGGCGGCCCCATCACCCAGACGGCAACCACTAACGCCGCCGGCCACACAGCCACCGCCGAACACGCCCCCGACTGGGGAGTGGACCTCGCACGAACAGACGCCAACGGCAACCGCACCGAACTCGCCTACGACGCCCTCGGCCGCCTCACCGACGTGTGGCTCGCCGACCGCGACCGCTCGGCCGGGCAGACACCCACGCACAAGTACGAGTACAAAGTGCAGTCCACGGCCGCCTCATGGGTGGCGACCAAGTCCCTCAACAACGACGGCACCACCTACCTCACCCAGTACGCCATCTACGACGCATTGCTACGCCCCCGCCAGGTCCAGGTCCCGGCTGCCACCGGCACCGGCCGGGTGATCTCCGAAACCAAGTACGACACCCGCGGCCTGGCAGTCGAAACCGCCGCACAGTACATCGACACCAAAGCCCCCAGCGGCGCCCTCGCGACGCTGCTCACTGCTGCCCCGGCGGGCACCGCAACCGTCTTCGACGGCGCGGGCCGCCCCACAGTGCAGAAGACACTGGTCAACGGCCAGGAGCACTCACGCACAACCACCTCTTACGACGGCAACGCCACCACCGTCCTCCCGCCCGACGGCGCTCCCGCCGTCCGCGAGGAATACGACGCCCGCGGCCGCCTGGCAGAAAAGCGCGAATACAACGACAACACCGTCACCGCCGACTACGCCGGATTCACCTACACCTACGACCACGCCGACCGCCTGAAGACAGTCAAGGACAGCGACAGCAACACTTGGTCATACGGCTACGACTTCCTCGGCCGGCAGACCAACGCCACGGATCCAGACTCCGGCAGCTCCACTACCGACTACAACGATCTCGACCAGGTCGTCGCCGCGACCGACGCCCGCAACAAGACGATCGGCTACACCTACGACAACCTCGGACGGCAGACCGCCCGCGTCGACGGCCCCGTGCCCCTCGTCAGCGGAGTCCCCACCCCCAACGACTCCAAAATCCTGGCCCGCTGGTCCTACGACACCATCGCCAAGGGCCAGCTCACCTCCAGCATCCGCTACGTCGGAGGCAAGACCGGCGACGTCTACGCCATCACCAACGCCGACTACGACAAGCTCTACCGAGTGCTGAAAGAGCAATACACCATCAGCACCAAAGAAGGAGCCCTCGCCGGAACCGGCTACTACACCATCCACAACGCCTACAACCTCGACGGCACGCTCCAAAAACGCACCATCCCCGCCATGGGCGGACTCGCCGCCGAAACCCTCACCTACGGCTACACCCCCACCCGGCTTCCCGACACCCTGCAGGGCCTGACCGGCATCGTCCAGAACACCGACTACCTCCCAGCCGGCGAGCACATCCGCACCACCCTGGGCGTCTCCTCCGCCGCCGACTGGACCGAAATCAACTACGCCTATGAAGACGGCACGCAAGGCCTGGCCCGCCAGACCGTCGTCTCCGAAACCCACACCGGCACCGACGCCGACATCTACTACCGCTACGACAAAGCCGGCAATCCCACCGAGACCGACGACCGCTCCACCAACCCCGGCGACAAGCAGTGCTTCACATACGACGGCCACCGCCGCCTGAAGACCGCCTGGACCGCCACCACCGACTGCGCCAACGCTCCGACCACCAGCACGGTCGGTGGCCGTGCACCGTACTGGCAAAGCTTCACTTACGACTCCGTCGGCAACCGCAAGACCGTCACCGACCACCTCGCCAACGGCGGACCGGCCACCACCACCTACACCTACAAGACCACCGACCAGACCCGCCCCCACGCCCTGGCCAACACGATCACCAACCTGGCCTCCGGCACCCAGACCATGAACAGCTACACCTACTGGGAAAACGGAGCTACCAAAACCCGCAACCTCAACGGCACCACCCAGACCCTCGACTGGGACGTCGAAGGCGAACTGGAAAAGGTCACCGAAGCCAGCGGCACCACCACCACCTTCCTCAACGACGGCGACGGCAGTCGGCTCATCCGCCGCGACACCACCGGCACCACCCTCTACCTGGCTGAGACCGAACTCCGCCTCGACAACGCCAGCGGCAACGTCACCGCCACCCGCTACTACACCCACGCGGGCAAAGCCGTCGCGATGCGCACCCCTGGCGTCCTGACCTGGCAGTCCACCGACCACCACGGCACCGCCAGCCTTCAGATCGACGCTGCCACCCAGGCCCTCACCCGCCGCCCCACCAAACCATTCGGCGAAGACCGAGGAGGTGAAAAGCCGACCACCTGGCGCGGCGAGAAGGGATTCGTCGGAGGCACCGAAGACCCAACAGGGCTCACACACATCGGCTCCCGCGAATACGACTCAACCACCGGACGGTTCATCAGCGTCGACCCTATCGGCGACCTGAAAGACCCCCAACAAATCAACGGTTACGCCTACAGCAACAACAACCCCGTCACCTTCTCCGACCCGACCGGCAACCTTTGGGGATGGCCCGATAGCATGCCAAGTGGCCCCCCTTCTTTCATCAGCGAGAACCCCAGCGGAGGAAGTGGCAACTCGTCCGGAGGTACCTCGTCCGGAGGCACCTCGGCCGGCGGGGCGTCAAGCGCGGGCAGCGCAAACTACAGCCAGGGCGGCGGTGGTGGCTCGTCGTGCCACCGATTTCAGAGTGGTTACGTCTTCTCTGTTCCGTGCCAAAGTGGAGAGCCATCAAAACCTCAGAAGCGCGGAGACTGGAAAGATGCGCTAGCAGGAATCGGCCACTGGATAACAGAGTCCGCTGAAGCAATGTCGAGTGCCAGTTGGTGGTGCTGGATCGAAGACTGCAGTGGCGCGACGGACGCATACGAAAAATTCGTCGATAGTAAGGGTATCGACACTGACTCCTCGCTTTATAACGACACACAAGACAGGCTCGAGGCTTACAGCATGGTGGGCGGGAGCCTAGCGGCGGTGAGCGCTAAGCTCCTCAAGACTGGTTTCAAGAAAAGTGACGTTCCAAGAATCGACTGCCAATGCTTCCTTGCTGGGACAGCTGTCCTCATGGCGGACGGCTCGACGAAAAGCATCGAAGACATCGTCCTGGGCGATGAAGTTCTGGCCACCGATCCCGAGACCGGGGAACAAGGCCCGCGCAAGGTAACCAGCCTCATCGTCACTAAGGACGACAAGCATTTCAACGAACTCTCGATAGCCACAGACAGCGGGATCGAGAAGCTCACAGCGACCTATGAGCACCCGTTCTGGTCGCCCTCAGAACTGGACTGGGTGCTGGCTGGCGACCTGCGTCCCGGGATGACCTTGCGGACCGCTGGCGGTCTCACGGTCATCGTAACGGCCAACAGGGCGTATACCGAGACGTTCAGCATCACGTATAACATCACTGTCGACGACCTGCACACGTACTATGTGCGGGCGGGGGCTACGCCGGTCCTCGTTCACAATTGCGGTGGCGCGAATGGTGGGAAGTATGGTGATCTGCAACCTGCTGGGGCGGGAAATGAAATAAATCACATCCCCGCCAATTCATCCAGCCCTCTCAGTAAGTACAGTGGGCCGTCGATTCGGATGGAATATGCCGATCACCGTGCGGTCTACAGTACAGGGTCATCCCTCGCCTCGCAGGCTTGGCGTATGAGGCAGAGAGAATTGATAGACGCTGGTGACTTCCGAGGCGCCATGCAGATGGATGTAGGCGACATTCGCGCGCGTTTCGGTAACAAATATGATGAGGCGATCACGGAAATGTGGTTGAGTCTCAGTCAAAATAAGGCCCTTCGGGAATGGGCCCGGAATCAGCAAAATCCCTAGATGCTGCGCAGAAAGAAGTGAGGTTCGAGTGTCGTCGGACTGGAAAGTTGAGATCGTCGAGTGTGGTGACCTCGTGCAAGATGATGATGAGGTGACTCCTCCCGGCGAGGCTGAGCGTCGCTGGAATCGATATGTCGAGCTGGCTGATTCGGTTACTGGCAACGAAGGCCCAGCCGGTGTCGCTGCGATCGTCTCTTCCTTGAAGGCTGAGGAGGATTACGGGGCTTACCAGGCGGCGCATGCAGCCCTGAGTCGCTTCCCTCATTCGGACCTCGGTCAGGGAGTGGCCCATGCAGCCAAGGAGCTTCTTTCCATCCCCAAGGACGGGAGTGGGAATATCTTGCTGATCCTGGCCCAGGCTGGCCCTGCGGCAGTCAATGCCTTCAACGAGGCTATTCAGACCGCTGATCCGGATGTGCGGGTCTCGATTCGTAGACTCGTGGAATTTCATGAAGCCAGGGAGTGGCTCTCTGGAGGCAGTGCTCGGAATGTTCTCCTAATGCCGCGACAATAGCCTGGTAGCTTGAATGCAGAAGCCCCGCCTGCACTGGTGTCGGTGGGGCTTCTGGTTTCCGGCAACTTGACGGCGCGTCATTGCACCACGGCTGTGGCAGGCGGGGCGTCGGGCTCGCCGTTCGGCGGGATTGGGGCGTAACTGAGACTGCGTTTGACATCTGCCGTGCCCCCAGCCGCGAGTGTTCGTTGGACCTCTTCTGAAGGGTGCGGGGGGCGGTGCCCCTATGGGTGCGGTCAAGCGGATGGGGCGGGTTGGGGTCCGTGGATCGTGCCGTCGCGGAGCATGGCGAAGTGTACGTCGGCTCGGCGGCGGGCGAGGCAGAGGAGGGCTTGGGCGTGGTGCTTTCCTTGGCTGATCTTCTTTCGTAGTAGGTCCGGGAGGCCGGGTCGGTAAGTGCGGCAAATGCGGATGGAAAGAGGGCCCGTTTGCGCTGTTTGTTTCCGCTCTCTTGGAGGGTTGTTCGCCTCGGATCGACGACCCGGAACTGCGGGTCGCTGGGCCAGGCTGGCGTAGGCGGCGAGGTGGGCGGCGGATGGGACGCTGGATCCGTCGCCGACGTCGATGAGGATGCGGGCTTCGGTCCTGACGCCGATCCCCGGCATGGACGTCAGGACCTTGGAAAAGGGGTGTGCCTCCAGCAATTCTTCGATCCTCGCAGCCGGGAGCTTCTGCTGGTCAAGCACTGCCTGGAACGAGCTGGCGAGGCTGGGTACGATCAGTGAGCTTCTTCGAGGTGGGCCCCGATCAGGTGACCCCAGCCGAACGCAACGAGCGAGGCCCCCGGGCTGTTGATCGAGATGTCTGACGTCTCAATCACGCTGCTCGGGGGCCTCGTTGGTCATCTATCGTGCCGCACTCGACCTGCCACATGCGCTCGTGGAGTGGGTCACCATGCTCATCGTCACCCGTGAGGGGGGCCGCCGCTGCAAGCTCCGCCCGTCCCAGCGCGCGATGGTGGCACTGGTGTACCTGCGTGAGCACATCACCCTGGCGAAACTCGCCGCCGGGTTCGGCATCAGCGAGTCCACCGCCCACGCCTACACCAGCGCGGTCATTCACCTGCTCGCCGAACGCGCACCGGGCCTGCTGAAGGTCCTGCGCGAGGCCGACCCCGACTTCGGTCTGCTAGACGGCACCCTCGCCGAGTGCGACCGGGTCGGCGACTCACGCGAGGACTACTCCCACAAGCACCGCCGGCACGGCGTGAACGTGCAGGTGGTCACCGACCCGGACGGCCGGCTGCTGTGGATCTCGCCGGCCCTGCCGGGCCGGGCACACGACCTGACCGCGGCACGCACCCACCGGATCATCCGGATCTGCGAGCGCCAGGGCGTCCCCATCCTGGCCGATCTTGCCTACCAGGGCGGCGGCCCCTGGCTGACCACGGGCATCAAACGCAGACCCCTGAAGAAGCTCACGCCCACCGAGAAGACTCTCAATCAGGCCCTGGCCACGGCACGGGCACCGGTCGAACGCGGAGTGGCCCGCCTGAAGTCCTGGCGAATTTTCCGCAAGGCTCGATGCAGTCCGAACCGCATGACGTCAATCGCCAAGGCTGTCCTCACCCTGGAGCGGCAACGCTGAAGAAGCTCAGTGCGGCCCGCGTCCGTGCCGGGGACGACGACGGTCTGTTCGTTCAGCGCGGTGAAGATGTCCTTGACCAGTCGCTCGGCCATCCGCGGTGCCTTCGGGCGTATCAGCGTGATCAGTCGACGGCGTCCGCGGTCGCGGTCTTGACCCACCAACCCGGCGCGCGGGACGGTCGTGGCGCAACTATGCGCAACTGGCTCGACAGGGGAGGCCGCGATGACGTTACGGTTCGTCGGGATGGACCCGAACACCGGTGGTGAGGGATCACCGACGGTGTGGGTGGAGGAGGAGACCGCGGACTTGGTACTCCAGGGCGAGGAGGCCGACGAGCTGCTCAAGGCCCTGGTCGGCGAAACTCAGTGGGTGCCCGGCTATAAGACCGGGATCCCTCCGCACGAGCGGGTGATCCGTATCCCGGTCCGCATGGTGCCGATGCTGAGGGAGGCGGGCGATGCCGCAGAACGCGCTGCACAGCGCGACGTTCGCTGACCTGCTCGCCGCCACCCGGCGCAGCGCCGTGCACCTGGAGATGCGCGACGTCTACGCGGTCGGCGACGAGCAGGAGGACTTCGACACCTTTCTGCGTACCGGCGTCGCGAACACCGACCCCACGCGGTCGTTCTGGCCGCAGTGGGTGCCTCTGGTCCAAGACGCGGTCGGCCGCGGGGTGGTAATGCGCCGCGCGAGGATCGTCTCCGAGCCCGTCACCGACTACATCCGCTACGAGCACGCCATCACCACCGTGAACCTCCAGGCCGGCGAGCAGGTCCGCTGGCTGCCCCGCCGCCACGCCTCCGACATCGCCCTGCCGGGCAACGACTTCTGGCTCCTGGACGACCGCATCGTGCAGTTCCACCACCTCACCGGCACCGGCGACTGGGCCGAGAACGGCAAGGAGCGCACCGACGAGCCGACGGTGGCCGCCCTGTGCGCGGCCGCGTTCGAGAAGGTCTGGGAGCGGGCCATCCCGCACGAGAAGTACACCGTCTGACCCCGGCCCCGGACAGCACATGCCCGCCTCCCCTTCCTCCTCCGCACAGGCCGCCCGCGAAGCCCTCGCCCGGCGCCTGAAGCACCTGATGAAGGACGCCGGCATCAACGGGCGCGTGCTGTCCGCCCGGTGCGGCTGGGACCCCGCCAAGACCTCCCGCATCCTCAACGCCAAGGCCGCACCCTCCGACACCGACCTGCGCGCCTGGTGCGACGCCTGCCACGCCCAGGACCAGGCCGCCGACCTCATCGCCACCGCCCGCGCGGTGGAGTCGATGTACGAGGAGTGGCGCCGCCTGCACCGCTCCGGCATGCGCCAGGCCCAGGAAGACGTCCTCGCCCGCACCGCCGAAGCGCAGGTGTGCCGCGCCTACACCTCAACGTCATCCCCGGCTTCTTCCAGACCGCCGGCTACGCCGAAGCCCTGATGCGCTCCATCACCGACTTCCAGGGCACCCCCGACGACATCACCGAGGCCGTCGCCGCCCGCCTGGCCCGCTCCCGCTACCTGTACGAGGGCGGCCACCGCTTCGTCGTCCTCATCGAGGAGTGGGTGCTGCGCACCCGGATCGGCACCACCGAGACGATGGCCGGCCAGCTCGCCCACCTGCTCACCGTGATGCCGCTGCCGTCCGTCTCCCTCGGCATCATCCCGCTCGGCGTCCCTCGTACCGTGTGGCCGCTGGAGGCGTTCTACCTCTATGACGACCAGCGCACCGTCGTGGAGACGCT
Source organism: Streptomyces glaucescens (assembly GCF_000761215.1). Classification (GTDB taxonomy): domain Bacteria; phylum Actinomycetota; class Actinomycetes; order Streptomycetales; family Streptomycetaceae; genus Streptomyces; species Streptomyces glaucescens_B. The sequence continues at coordinate 115,641 of NZ_CP009439.1, forward strand.
GACCGCGTCGATCAACGTCCGCCAGCCCCGCGAGCTCGCCGACTACGCCCGCGCGTTCACCGCCCTCGCCAAGCTCGCCGTGCACGGCGACGCCGCCCGCGCCCGCATCCGGGCGGCGATCGACGCCCTGGAGTGAAGGAGCGCGCAATTCTCCGCAACTTCGTTGAGACCCCTCCGGAGCCGCCCGTAGCGTCGAATCACCGACGCCACCAGCCACCGGGAGGCGGGACCCCATACGCGCACGCACCCAAGCCACCACCACGGCCCAGCCCGGCTACGGCGTCCCCTCCCCGGCCCTGGTGGCCCGCGCCGACCGGGGGTTCGCGCGGTTCCTCGCACGCACCACCCAGGCCGACACCGCCCCCACCGACCGCCATGACGCAGCGAGGAACCGATGAGCAGGACGACGGTGCTGTACGACCCCGACGGACACATCGAGGCCGAGCTCCCGCTCGACCGCACCACCCACCAGTGCCTCATCAAAGCCGTCCTGGCGTGGAAGGGAGACCCCGGCCTCCAAGCCGCGGACTACCACCAGATCGCCCTCCAGCTCACCGGCGCCGCCCGCTCCGTGGCCACCGACGTCCGTCGCGCCGCTGGCCGCCTGCCCGAGCGCCGCGCCGCCCGAGCGCTCGCCGAGTACGTCCTGGACGACGCCGACCAGCGTCTCGCCGCCCCGCTCGAGGGAACCGCCGGCTGCGCCCAGGAACGTGCACGGATCGTCCGCTCCCTGTACGAGCGGCTCGACCGCCTCACGGAACTGGCCCCGGCCCCGGCCTCCTGAGCCGCCTCCCGGCGCAGGCCCTCGACACCAGCGGCTGCGCCCGGTCGCGGGGACACCGGGCAGCCCGTAGACCGGACGTATGCTCCTTCGGCCGCCGGTGGAACCGATGCTGGCGCAGTCCCGTGACACGGTGCCCGCGCCGGGCGCGCTGCCCGGTGAGCTGCGGTTCCAGCCCAAATTCGACGGCTACCGGGCGATCGTCTTCACCGCGTGGCCGGCGCCCGGCCCGCTGCTCGTGCAGTCCCGCCGCGGCAGCCTCCTGCAGAGCCGCTTCCCGGATCTCGTGGACGCGGCCGCGGACCTGCCGGACGGCCTGGTCCTGGATGGCGAGCTGGTCGTGTGGGTGGAAGGGCAGATGTCGTTCGAGGCGCTCCAGCGGCGAGCGGTCTCCGGCGGCCGGACCGCTGCCCGGCTTGCGCAGGAGATGCCGGCGCACTTCATCGCCTTCGACCTCCTCCAGCTCGACGGCCAGGAGCTATTGCACGTCCCGTACGGCGAGCGGCGCGCGCGGCTGGAGGAGCTGTTCGCCGACCGCGGGCTGAGTGCCCCCTGGACGCTGTGCCCGGAGACGACCGACCCGGCGACAGCCGGGGAGTGGCTGACGTCCTGGACGCAGGTCCCGGGCGTCGAAGGGCTGGTGATCCGGGGGAGTGGCCAGCGGTATCTGCCGGGAGCCCGCGCGCTGTACAAGGTGCGCCGCCGCGATACCACCGAAGCCGTGGTGGGCGCGTTCACGGGCACCGTGCGGCGGCCGCAGACGCTCGTGCTAGGCCGCCTCGATGCAGAGGGTGTGCTCCGGCCGGTCGCCCGCAGTACGCCGCTGAGGCCGGACGCGTTGCGCGACTTGGCCGGGCGGCTGACGCTCGCCGGACCCGGTCACCCGTGGGAGAGCGTCCGGTTCATGACCTCCTGGGGGTCGCGCACGCCGCTCGATGTCGTGCTGGTGGAGCCGGAGATGGTCGCCGAGATCATGGTGGACACGGCGCAGGAGCGCGGATCGTGGCGGCACCCGGTGCGCTTCGCCCGGCTCCGGCTAGACGTCGCGGTCACGGACGTCCCGCCCTTCGGTGCCGGTGCCGAGCCCGCCAGCGGCTGACCGCCTTCCCTCCGCTTACGGCGGGGTGCGGCGTCACGGACCGGTGAGGATGTCGTGGGTGCCGATCCGGCGCCAGATGACGTGCTGGACGCCCTGGACTATCTCGGGCCCGTACTGCCATGTCGCGCGCCCGTTGCCGTCCCAGGTCAGCTCGAAGACGCCGGGTGTGCTGCGGACGCCCTTCACGCGCAGGCCGGCGCGGAAGCGCCCGCGTCCGGCGCGCAGGTCGTCGACGAACGCGGCCACGGCCTGGCGGAAGCGGCGGCGCTGGGCGGGGGTGAGGCGGTCCAGATCGGTGGTGAAGCGGGGCAGGGCCTCGTAGGTGGGCACGGCGAACTCCTCCAGGAAGCACGAAGCCCCCGGCCGGTGGCCGGGGGCGGTGGTGGCTGTTCGTGTTGAAGGGCATCGGTGACGTGATGCTCAGTCGTGGCGGGTTGTCGGAGAAGTGGTGTGCTGGTGTGCGCTAGATGACGGTGGAGTCGGTTGGTGTGCGTTCTCGTGGCGGGTGGGGCTCGTGTGGTCGCGGCATCGCGGCGCAGTATTCGCACGGTCCGGTCAGAGGCCGTAGCGGTCGTTCATCAGGTCGTTCCACCTCTGCACGTTGGGCAGGTCGTTGGCGCAGACGGTGCAGTGGGGCAGGTAGTCGGTCCGGGTGGGGTACGGCACGTTCGAGCGGACGACGACGGTCGGGCGCAGCGTGAGGGGCCGGCTGCACACCGGGCAGAGGTCTCCGTGGAGCAGTTCGCTAGTCATGCGGCGGACTGTGCACAACTCGATGGCTTACCGTCTCGGGCTGATCGGACGGCCCGCCTGACGGGCGGGGCGGTAAAAATCTGGTGATGCCCTCCCGCCCGGCGGGACGTACCCGAGATCGCGCTTTTGTGCAGGTCAGAGCCGGGTTTCTATGGGCCGGTGATCAGCAAGTCGGAGGTCCGCCCGGGGAACGGGTGGCGCTATCTCTTCCGCGCGGCGTGATGGTCGGCGACGGCCACCGCCGGGCGGGCACGCCGCTGCGCGCCGCCCAGGACGAAGCCGGAGTCCCGCCCGGCGTGTGGAAGGGCCGGGGCCTTGCCGCCCTCGGCCTGACGGCCGGGGACGTGGTGACCGAGCGGCAGGCCGAACTCCTCCTGGGGGAAGGCCGGCACCCGGACGCCGACCGGATCGAGCGCGAGCTCCTGGCGCAGGGGGAGAGCCCGGCCCGTGCCCGGCGGGCGACCGTGCTGGGCAGGCCCATCGAGCACAACGCCTCGCCGAAGACCGACAAGGCGAAGGAGCGCACGCCGTGGCTGGCGCTGGACCTGGTCTTCCGGGCCCCATCGACGGCCCACATCGCGTGGGCGCTCACCGACGACGAGACCCGTCTCGTACTGGAGATGTGCCAGGACATCGCGAGGGACAGGACGCTGGCGTGGCTGGAGGAGTCGGTCGCGCAGATCCGGTGGGGGAGCGGCGGCAAGCACCGCCGGCCCGTGAGGGACGGGTTGATCGTCGCGGTGTTCCGGCACTACGAGTCCCGCGCTGCCGAGTCGAAGCCGCTGCTCCACGACCACGCGGTCGTGTCGATCCGCGCCCGGAGGCCGGACGGGACGTGGGGCAACCTCTCCGCCGACTCGATGCTGGCCCACATCGTCGCGGCCGACACCCTCTACACCCTCCACTTCATGGAGGAGGTGTCCTCCCGGCTCGGGTGGGCGTGGGTGCCGCGCGAGGTGACCCCGGGCCGCCGGCCCGTCATGGAGATCGCCGGGGTCGACCGGCGGCTGATCGGCTGGCAGTCGACACGCCGCCAGCAGATCGAGGACGCCCTGTCCGTTCTCACCGACAAGTACGAGGAACGCCAAGGGCACCCGCCGGGCGAGAAGGCCGGCTACGCGCTGGCCTGCCAGGCCGCCGACCAGACCCGCCCGCCCAAGCGCACCGAGCTGCTGTCGCTCACCGAGCTGCGGACGCGCTGGCGCACCTCAGCGATCCGGGCGTTCGGCGCCTGCACCGTCTACCGGCTCGCCGAGCGGGCGCGGGCGGCGGCCGCGGCGGTGTGGGCGCGGGTGCGGCCGGTGGTCGACATAGCGCTGGTCGCCGTCGACGTCGTCGCCGTGGTGTACGTGATGCGCGGCGCTTTCGCGCGCCATCACCTGCTTGCCGAAGCCCGCCGCCACCTCTCCTACGTCCTGCGCGGCCGCCGCCACGAACCCGGCCTGAATGCACGGATCGTGCAGGCGGCCGTCGACGACCACACCCGCCCCGTGGGGCGCGGCCGGAGGATGACCGCCAATCTGCGCGCCCTGTACCCGAGCGACATCGAGGACCAGGCCGTGCTGCGCCCGCTGACCCGCCGCCGCACGGCCGCCCCGTACGAGCGGGCCCGTCTCGCCGCCGGCGCCCTGGCCGCCCGGGTCCGCGCCGCGCGCCGTGCGGAGCGTCTGGGCTCCCGCACCCGGCCGTACGCCGTCGCCGTGCCCGCCGTCTCGAGGTCGCGCCCGCGGCCGTTCCGCGACGGCCGGAAGGACGGCCGCCTTCCGGAGCCGGAGACCGGCATCGACACGGTGGAGCGGACCCGCCAGACCTTGGAAGCCGCCGCCGCGCAGGTGGCCTCCACGCTCCAGGACAGCCGGCGGGCGCGCGAAGCCGCCCACTGTCTGCGTCCGCAGCCCGCCCCGGCGGCGGTGCCGCCGCCGTACACCCAGCAGCCCGGTACACAGCACACGCCGGGCCGAACCACAGGAGGAGTCACGTGAGCACCCCGGAAGCTCGCCCCAATCCCGACGACGCGCTCGCCCGCGCCCGAGCCGCCCGCGAGCAGATGGCCGCCGCGCTCGACGAGGTCCAGGAGCCCGAAGTCGACGAGCTCGTGGGGTGGCAGCCGATCTGGAAGCGCCCGCGGAAGCCGAAGTCGAAGGCGGCGAAGAAGGCGGAGCTGCGTAAGCAGCGCAAGCGGCCAGGAAGCCGCCAAGCGCCGCCTCGCCGCGAGGAACTCGCGCCGGCCTCGCGCCCGGCAGAGCCGGATCGGCAACGCGGCCGCGCGCCGCGACGCTCGCGCCCTGTCCCGGGTGCGGCACTCCAATGCCTGGCTGTGGTGACGATGCCGGGCACCGTTCACTGAGTGGAGCTCCCGATGTCGCGCATCGCCACCGGATGCAAAACATCGAGTGGGCTCCACTCAGTGGCCTCCACCCGATGGGCTCCACCGAGTGGGCTCCACTCAGGGGTTCCACCCGATGGGCTCCACCGAGTGGGGCCCACTCCGGTGCGCCGGACGACGATGGAGTCCACCGTGGTGCGCACCGCGATGGTGCGCCACCGCGTCCGGCACCGCACCACTCCGACGGTGCGCGGCACTCTCGCGCGCGCCGGTGCGCCGCACCCGACGCTCCGCACCGCACCGGTGCGCTCGCCGCCGCCGACCCCTTGTCCGGGTGCGGCCGGACGCGCGCGACCCCCTTGTCCGGCTCCGCTACACCCCCTTGTCCAGCTCTGCTACCGCGACCCTTCTCCTTGCCATCGCCGGTTTCTGCTTGCGATCAGGTCGCGGTCAAGGGGGTGTGTGATAGAGGAGCCCGCCCGGCCGTGGCGCGCCCCGGCGTGGTGCGGCGACGTCGGGAGACCGCACCGCCGGCGCCTGGCGGTGCGGTTCGAGGGTGCGGTGGAGCGCACTGCGGTGGCGCGGTGCGGTGCGGTGGTGCGGGTGGAGCGCATCACAGTGGTGCGGTGGTGCGCCGGGGATGCGCGCCGCACCGCACCATCGCCGTCCCGGAGGTGCGGCTACGCGGTGGTGCGGTGCGCCGAGTGCGCCTCCATCGCCTGCTTCATCCCCGCGGCCTCCAGCTGGCGCAGGACGTCAGCGACGTCGCCGTGGTCCTCGGTGAAGATGTTCTCGGTGAAGCGGGTGATGTTGTCGGCGATGCCCCGCGGGCCGGCCAGGCAGACGCTGTGGCACAGGAGCTCCAGCATCAGTCGTCCGAGCGCTGCGGCCAGGAAGGAGTGCTCGCACGGCTCCCCGTTGTCATCGTCTGCGGCGGTGACGGGGATGAAGACGCGCGCGGCGACGTCCAGGAGCAGCCGGTGCAGCTCCGGGCCCGTGTCGTCGGCGATCGCGCAGGCGGTGTCGATGTCGGCGGCATGGATCGCCCGGATGTAGGCGAAGGCGTCGGCGACGTCCTCCGGCTCCATCGGGGCGAGCGGCGTAGTGACGGTGTTTTCGGGCATGGGTGGCTCCTCATATTCGGGCCGCCCCGCTGATCGCGGCGGCCTCGGAACCGATGCTCTGTGCGCGGGCCTGTGGACAGAGTCCGCGCACCGACGGTGAGCGCACCCGCCGGGCCGTCGCTCGCGTTGCCCCCTTGTCCAGTTCCGCTACCTGCGACATTCCACCTCATTCCGGCAGGGAGAAATCTCCGTCCCGCCACGCTGCGCGACGTCCCGGAAAAAGCCGCTGCCGCCCGGGGCGTGCCGCTGGGAGACTGCGGAGATGACCACGCAGCGGCTGCCGTTCCCGGTCCCGGACGAACGCGCCCACTACTTCGTCGGCAGCTACGCCGACATGCACGACCTCGTTCAGGACCTGGTCGTGCCCGACGGCGTTCCCGAGGCCGCGGCCACCGTCCTGCGTACGGCCCGCGAGCTGCTGCGCCAGTCCTACTACTGCTACGAGTTCTCCACCGTGGCGGTCATGCACTCTCTGATCGCGGTGGAGATCGTGCTGCGCGACCGCATCCCGGACGCGGGCAAGAAGCCGCTGCACCAGCTCATCACGCAGGGCGCCGCCGACGGGTTCCTGACGGCCCGGCAGGCGGAGTACCTCGACTACGGCCGGCAGATCCGCAACGGCATGGCCCACGGCCAGACCACGCACGTGGCGATGCCGCCGGCCATGGCGGTGCCGATGGTGACGACCTCGTTCACGATCGTCTCCGAGCTCTGCGCCGCACCCTCCTGACGATCACGGATCGATAACGGCGCTCAAGCGAGCGTCACACCGTCGACTTCCGCCACACCTCTAGCAAGTGACGGGGGACTCCATCCGGACCCCCGCGCCACTGCGTGAGGAGCCTTGGAATGACGTACACCAGCAGCGCCCGGCAGCCCGAACCGGAGTCGCGCCCGACCGTGTCAAGGGGTGCTGAAGGCCCTCCAGCCGGCCCGGAATCCAGTGCCGTGAACGGTGCCGCGAACGATTACAACGTCGTACCCATCGCCGCAGCTCACACCGCCCGCCAGGGGGCCTCCCGGCACGCTGACACCTCTCTCCCTTCCCCTGAGACGTCGACGAAGGGGAAGAAGTCCACCCCTGCGGCCAAGGTGCGTGCTGATGCGCTGCGGATGCTGGGGTGCGTGCGCATAGCCACGGTCCGGCAGATGGCTCAGGTGATCACGAAGGAAGACGCCGACGGTCGGTCGTACGTGCGCAGGGCGATGAACAAGCTGGCGGAGCTCGGGCTGGCAGAGACGAACGGCAAGGACGGCAAGCACCAGATCTGGAACCTGACCCCGGCGGGACAGAAGGCTCTGGCCGACGGCACCGAGCTGCCTCCCCGACCGAAGGCCGGCACCGGAGCGAAAGCCGTTCGCGCCGGGTTCGGACCGCACGGCGTCGCGGTGACGGACATGATCCTCGCCTACGGCGGCCGCAAGCACCTGACCGACTGGCAGGTGGAGGTCAACCACGCCATCAAGGAGACCGGCCTCAGCTTCAACACCGACGCCGTCCTCGCGCTGCCGACCAAGACCAGCGAGGTGCGCCTCTTCGAGCTCGACAACGGCACCATGTCCCAGGCCCGGCTCGCCAAGGAGGTATGGGACTACGAGCGCTACGCCGGGCACCGCGTTTGGGAAGGCGCCCGCGGCACGATCGGCACGACGTACCCCTTCTGGCAGCGCCACCGCTACACCCGCTTCCAGACCTTCCCGCGGCTGCATGTCGTCCTGGCGGGGAAGGAGGAGCACCTGCTCGACAACCGCCTCCAGGCGCTCGCCGACGACGTGCACGGCATCACCATTGCGGTGTGGGTGAACACCCTGCCCCGGCTCCAGCGCGGTGAGCCCTGGTACGAGATAGGCGTCGACGACCCGTCCCGCCGCAGGGAGCGCTACCCGGAGCCGGTCGGCCGCTGACCCGGCAGCCCGGGACCTGCCGGGGCGGCGCGCTCAGCCGCAGTCGCGGGGCCGCCCGGCGGGACCGTTCCCGAAGTCGCCGCGCCACCCGGCGGGATGACGAGGGCCAGGGCGCGCACGGCGCCCCAGCCACGGCGTACTCAGGTATTCCGACGTCATCAATCGGAAGGCAGCCATGAGACTCAGCAGGCACCAGAACACCGACGCGCCGTCCGGGCACGACACCCCGGGAGACCTGTGGCACGCGATGGCACGCCTCCACGCAGCCCATCCCGACTCGGTCGGCCTCATCGCGCCGTTCGAGCGGCCCTCGGCACGGCTGTCGATCACGCAGCCGGAGGACATCGTCCTCTCGGCTCAGGTGGAACTGTTCGAGGATGAGCCGATGGGCCGCCTTCACGATGTGATCGACACGGTGACACGCGACATCGCCGGGCCCAAAGGGTTCGGCGCGTACGCACTCGTGCCCGACGTCGCGCTGGAGGTCATGATCGGGGCGCGGCAGGAACTGCCGCTGCACGCCGCCTATGTCGCCGGCCTCACCCGGCTCCTGTGGGACGCCATCGGCACCATCGGCGCCCGCAGCACACCAGGGGGCGGCCAGTGCTTCCACTGCGAGGGGACCGGGCGTGCCCGCCCGCTGTGGGAGTAGTCGCTGTCAGCCCGCCACGACGTCGCGTAGTTCCCGTACAGCGCGCTCACGGTGGTGCTGGGCGGGGACCGCCTCGTACAGGTCCAGCGCGCGGCGGCGGACCAGGCCAGTGCGGTAGTCGCTGGGCAGCGCCGTCAGGGCGGCGATCGCACGGCGGCACGCCTGCTCGGTGTCGCCGTCGTGATGGGAGCACGCCGCCGCGTCGATGTTCAGCAGGGTGCGCGTCATGGTGCTGGTCGGCGCGGAGAGCTCCAGCGCCCGCTGCTGGCTCTCCTGGGCGCGGCGGGTGTCCCCGAGCGTGGTGAACGCGTGGCTGAGGTGGACGTGGTGCTTCTGCTCGCCGTACGTCAGCCACGTGTCCGACCGCTCCCCCTCGGGGAGCCGGTCCATGAGCGCGTCGGCGGCGGCGAGCGCGGTGCGGGCCTGCTCGCTCTGGTGGTTGAGGGCGTAGGCGCGGGCGGCGACAGCGGCTGCCAGCACCGCGGCGGCGGTCGGCCGGTTCCCGGCAGCGTGGCGGGCCTGCTCGGCAAGGCCGGTCGCAGCCTTCGGGGCGCCGTAGTTGAGCGGGACCATCGCCTCACGCGCCCGGACCCAGGCGTACAGCTGGTCGTCGCCGGATTCGGCGGCGGCCCGGGCGGCGGTGGCGAACCAGGCGCGGGATTCCCGGCGGCTGCCCAGGTCGTGTAAGACGATCGCGGTCATCCCGGCCATCTGCCCGGCCGTCCGGCACAACCTTGCCCGGACCGGGGCGGGCTGCGGGACGGTGAGCAGCGGGCTCAGGGTCGTGAAGTCGGTGACCAGGTCGGCCAGGACGCGGGTGGGTGCTTGTCCGTGGTAGCCGTATCCGTAGCTCTCGGCTGTGGCCTCGAGGTCGGCCAGGTCCTGGGGCGTGTCGGGGGAGAGGGTCTGGTCGACGTCGGTCCGGGCGGCGGTGAGGGCGGCGAGGGCCGGGGCGGTGAGGCCGGCGGCGAGCGCGCCGCGCAGCAAGTTGCGGCGCTTCATCGGATCATCTCCATGGTCGGACTCCGTGCTGGGAGCGGCGGTGTCCTCCCAGGGTTGCGCAGCGAGTCCCAGGAGGGCACCGGGAATGCGCAGACCGCCGGAGATTCGCTCGACAGTTGCCAGCGCGGTGACAGCCGCGGCGCCCCGGGCGATCTGGCTGACACGCTCTGCTTTGAGCGCGCACGCCTCCGCGATGCGGTTGAAGGAGATCCCCGCGTCGTGGGCCATGGCGAAGACGCTGGAGAAGTCGCGCTCGCGCAGGGCCCGGACGAAGGCGGGGTCGGCCAGCAGGCGGTGCGGCACTTGAGCGGGTGACGGCGGTAAGTCGTCCACAAGTCCCCCTCAATCTCGTGGAATGACAGTGCGTCAGCCTGACGACCATACCCACCGTGGGGCCCCCATGGAGGGGTTAGCGGCGGCCGTCGTGGTGGCTTCACTGGCGGGTGTCGCGGCCGCGGCTGTCCAGGGCCCGGCCGACCGATCAGGAGGAGGGTCCTCATGCCCAGTCCCATCCAGCCCCCGCCCGCCACGTCCGGTCCGCAGGCCAGCGGTCTGGTCCGCTCCCGCCGGCAGATCGTCGCCGCCCGGAACCGCAACGCCATCCCTTCGGACGGCGGCGGCACCGGCCGCAGCGACGGCAACGACTGACGGACCGGGAGCCCTGACGCGATGACGGATCTGTCCATCGCGGCATGCCTGGGCGAGGACTTCCTCGCCCAGGCACTGCACCGCGAACACCGCCACCTGCCCGGCGCGATCGACGTCGCCGGACTGATGACCTGGGACGACCTCAACCACATCCTCGGTAGCCACCGCTTGGAGCCGCCGCGCATGCGGCTGTCCCGCGACGGCGAGACGCTGCTGGTCGGCGGGTACACCGCCCCGGTGGCCACGCGCCGGCACACCGTGTGGCACCGGCTCCACCCCGCCGAACTGCACGCCCGCCTCCTCGAGGGCGCCTCCCTCGCGCTGGACAGCGTCGACGAACTCCACCCGCCCCTAGCCCGCCTCTGCGAAGCGATCGAGCGCAAGCTGCGCACCCGCGTGCAGGCCAACCTTTACGCGTCGTGGACCAGCACCGAGGGCTTCGGGGTTCACTGGGACGACCACGACACCGTCATCGTCCAGCTGGACGGCGCGAAGCGGTGGCGGATCTACGGCACCACCCGCCCGTTCCCGCTGTACCGCGACATCGAGGACCCCGGCGAGGCCCCCACCGAACCGATCGCTGATCTCGTCCTGCGCCCCGGTGACGTGCTCTATGTGCCGCGCGGCGTGTGGCACGCGGTCTCCGCCGACCAGGGCGTGCGCTCCCTGCACGTCACCTGCGGCCTGCAGACCCACACCGCGACCGACCTGATGGCGTGGGTGTCCGAGCAGCTGCTCACGCACGAGGACTGGCGGCGTGACCTGCCCTTGCTCGCCGCCCCCGATGGCCAGGCCGACGTCGTGGACGGGATGCGTAAGCGGCTCGCCGAACTGCTGGACGACCCGACGCTGCTCGCCCGCTACCGGGCGGCGATGGACGGCCAGGCCGTCGGCCGCATGGTGCCGAGCCTGCCGTACGTCGACGGCGTCCCGGCGGACCCGCGCCTGCGGGTGCGGATGACCACCGCCCGCGCTGTCCTGGAAACGGGTGAGGACGTGGTGACGCTGTCCGCCGCCGGGAGCGTGTTCGAGTTCGCGCCCGAGGCGGAGGCGGTGCTGCGTCCGCTCATCGACGGCCGCACCGTGGACCTGGGCGCGCTCGCGGAAACAGCCGGCCTCGGCCTGGAGGACGTCGCCGGGCTGGTCCAGGAGCTCGTTGCCGGGCAGGCCGCCGTGGTGGGGAGCCTGCTGTGAGGACGGCACGGCTTGCGCTGGGCACCTACCGGTGCCGGGCGATCCCGGAGGCGGCTGCCCGTGCGGCCGCCTCCGGCGCGCAGTGGATCGACACCGCCCCCAACTACGCCACCGGCCAGGCGCAGAGCCTGCTGGCCCCGGCCCTGACCGCGCACCCGGCGGTACGGGTCTCCACGAAGGCCGGCTACTTCACCGCGGCCACCGGCACCGACGCAGTGAACGCTGGGGTGCTCACCGAGGACCAGGCGGCGGCCGGGCACAGCCTCGCCCCGGGCTACGTGCGCTGGCAGACCGGCCGCAACCGCGAGCAGCTCGGGCGTGAGCGGCTGGACCTGGTCCTGCTGCACAACCCCGAGCGGGCCCACCCCGGCAACCGTCCCGCCCTTCACCGCGCGATCCGGGACGCGTTCGAGGTCCTGGAAGAGGAAGCGGCGGCCGGGCACGTGGCCGGGTACGGGGTCGCCACCTGGGCGGGCCTGGAGGAAGAGGCGTTCACGGTGGGGGAGCTGCTCGCCCTGGCCGCCGAAGCCGCCGGCGGTCAGCACCACCTGGTCGCGGTCCAGCTGCCGGTCAGCCTGGTGATGATGACGCCGATCGCGCAGGCCCTGAACGGCCAGGGCCCGCTCCCGGCCGCCGCCGGGGCGGGGCTGCGGGTGATGGCCTCCGCGCCGCTGCACGGGGGTGAACTTGCCGGCATCGTCGACCAGGAGCTCGCCGACCTGATCCGGCCGGGCCTAACCCCCGCACAGGCGTGCGTCCTTGCGGTGGCGTCATGCCCAGGAGTGACGGACGTCCTTCTGGCCGCTTCCAGTGCGCCACACTGGAGAGAGGCGGCCGACGCCGTCGCCCAACCCTCCCTTACCGCCGCCAAGTTGTGGGAGATCACTGGTGTACTCGCCTCCCCCTGACCCGGACACCGAGCGCCGTATGCGCGCCCACCACGCCCACGCCGCGCAGGCCCTGGACGTCCAGGTGGAGCCGGGCGGGGAGTTCTGGGGATGGGCCGGGCGCACCCTGGGTGCCCCGGCCCGCACCGCCGCCGACGGCCGACCGGTCTGGCTGCGGCTGGTGTCCGCAGCGACGGGCGAGGCGTCGGGGAAGCTGTGGGACGGCGCCCTCGATGCCCAGCACGCCTTCGGCGACCTCGATGGGCACCGGCCCGAGCTCCTGGGCGTGCACGACGCCGTCGACGACGACACCGCCTACCGGGCGGAGCTGTCGGTGCGCGTCAACCAGCCGGTCCTGTCCGGCAACCCGATCCTCCAGCACGACCTCCAGCTGCCGGACTCCTGGTGGGCCGACCTGGCTAAGGCGCTGGAGAAAGTGTCGGCGACCGTCACTGACCGCATCGCCGTGCGTCAGCAGTACATGGACCGGGCGATCCCCAAGTTCGTCGGCATCCCGACCCCGGCCGTGACCTGCTGGACCACCGCCCACGCCGACCTGCACTGGGCGAACCTCACCGAGCCCCTGCGGCTCTTGGACTGGGAGGGCTGGGGGCAGGCCCCCGAGGGGTTCGACGCCGCCATGCTCTACGCCTACTCGCTGCTCCAGCCGGACGTCGCCGCCCGCGTCCGCGCCACCTTCCCCGTCCTGGGCAGCCCGGCCGGCCTCGCCGCCGAAGCAACCGTGTGCGCGCAGCTGCTCCAGACGGTCGCACGCGGCGACAACCTGGTCCTCGAAGACCAGCTCCGGACCTGGGCCGGGGAACTCCGCCACCGCTGACCGAGCCCCCGGCGGCCCCGGGGTCTCGCACACTCCGGCTCAGCGCCGGACCGTCATGCTCAGTCGACGCCCAGCTCTCGCAGCGCGTTGTCCAGGATCAGTCTTTGTGATCAGTAGGTGGTGGTCTGGCGCGCTGATCAGTTTCTGGTGCGGCTGGGATCAGGTGATCGTGATGCCTCTGTACAGGCAGTGGCTGTGGGCGCTGATCGTGGGGTGGGGTCTGAGCTGCAGGTTTGTCAGTTCTCTGGTTGGTGATCAGGCCGTGTCATCTGTGCTGTGCATGGTTCAGGTTCAGTGATCGTTGGTATGTGGTGGTGTCTGGACGAGCCTTTTGTGCCTGGGGCCGGGCATGGCTGTGAGGGCTGCACGCTTGGCTTGAGGAGCCGCTGGCGGATGAGCGTGCCTGGCGGCAAGTGATGGCGGACGGTAGTGGGCCGTTCTGGTGGCACTGTCCGCCTCGACCTCGACCGACGTCTCCTCACCGTCGATCCGTCCGCTATGACGGAATGGGCCTCAAGCGCCTTTTCGTCGGGGTGAGCGCGCCGCGGGTCACAGGCTGGTCGTCTCCGCCTGCGCGGTGTTCCCGTCTTCGGCGGCATCGGGGGCGTCCTCGGCGCTCTCCGCGGTGCGGCGGTAGTAGGGGTGGGTGGAGTCCATCCTGCGGGCGAGGTGGAGGGGGGTGGGGGTGCTTTGGCGGACGTCGGAGGTGATGCCCTGGTTGGTCAGGACGGCGGCGGCGGCTCCGATGAGGTCGCAGTCGGCGTCGGGGCTCTGGGTGATGACGGTGAACCGGGTGGCGGTGTGGGCGTAGCCGTTCTTGTTCTGGCTGCTGCTTTCGAAGCGTGTCTCGTCCTTGCCGAAGCGGCCGGAGGGGCCGGCGGCCCAGGTGCGGGGGACGTTGACGAGCAGGAGGTCGGGGTAGGTGAGGGTGCCGTCGTCGGTGGCGAGTTGGAAGAGGCTGTTGGTGGTGTCGGTGGCGCGCCAGGTGCCGTCGCTGGTGCGCATGTGGGCCCCGGTGGGGCGGCCGATGCGTTCCAGGTCGCCGATGACGCGGACGGTGGCCAGGGGTCGCTGGGTGCGGGGGAGGCTGTGGCCGGGTAGCCAGGACGCCGGTCGGGGCATGCCGGGCGGCGGGTCCTGGCCCAGGGCTTCGTCGGTGAGGCCCACCCAGATGTACTCGGCGGTGTCGCCGTCGACGTAGAGCACCGCGGGGGCTGGTGCGGGGAGTTGGGTGCGGCTGGCGATGAGGGCCTGCTCGACGATGTCCGCGGCGGCGCGGGCCTGGAGTGTCTCGTCCGCAGCAGGGCGGTATCCGCTGACGTCCCAGGCGAGGTCGGTGGCGTGCAGCGCGGTGGTGGCCGGGCTGTGGGGCTGCCACCGCCCGGCCTGCGGGCTGTAGGCCCAGATCTGCCAGGGGTCGTCCTTTCCGCCGGTGGGGCGCATGGCGGTGAGGGTTGCGGTGATCGGTGCCGGTTCGGTGGTGCGGCGTTTGCCGGGTGTGCGGCGCTGGGCGTGGCGGCGGACGTGGATGCCGATGTGCCACCAGTTCTCGAGCGGCAGTTTGCCGAACGCGGCACCGAGGCGGTGGTCGGTGGCGCCGACGCCGCTGAGGATCTCGCGCAGCACGTTCGCGGTCGAGCTGTCGAGGCCGCTCTGGCGGGAGGCGACCTTCTTCGCGCGGTACTTCTCGTTGTAGGGCTTGCCCTCCCGGGTGTGGGTGGGGACCGGCGGCGGGGCCTGCTTGATGTACTGGGAGGTCGCTGCGAGGCGCGCGAGAGCCTGCTTGGAGGGCCACTTGCCGTCCTCGGCCTCTGCCTTCTCGCGGGCTTCGACGCTCAGGTACCAGCGCTCGGGGTCCCAGTCGGTCTCGCAGATCGCCGCGACGAGCGTGTCCTCGCGGATGTAGGGGGCGAGTATCTGCGCCAGATCCCGCTCGCGTTCCGCGCTGGTGCGCGGTCCGTGGCCGAGGGCGCCGGCCTTGTCGTGGAGGAAAACGACCTCGATACGCCCACCGGCGGCGGGTTCGGCGACGCCCTCGACGGCCTTCCAGTCCTCGCCAGGGCCCCACTGGGCGGCGATCGCGGCCTTCACCCGGGCGCGGACCTCGTCGGTGCTCCACAGGACGGGGACGAGGAGTGTGCCCACGCCGGCGGCGTCCAGGGCGGTGGGGATCCGTTCGAGGGGGATCGGTCCGCTGACGCGTGAGCCGCTCTCGGTGGGCGGCACCTTGATGCCGGGGACCTCGATGAACACGGGGCTGCGGTGGCTGTACTTCTCGCAACGGGTGTCGATGGCCTGCTCGAGGCGGCGGAAAAACTCCATGCCGTGTCCGCGGCCCAGGCCCGGGGTGCGGACGCTGGCCGGGGCGACGGCCCAGACCGGCCCCGGAGCGGTGTCGGCCAGGGCGCCGTCGGCGAGGTGCTCGGGGAACGGCGGCACGTTCGCGCTCAGGCGGGGCAGGGCGGCCAGGCGGCGGCTGGCGGCGACCACAGGGACGTTCAGTCGGCGCTTCCATGGCGGGCCGTCGGTGGCCGCGGCGACGACGAGCGGCTGGTCGGGGTTGGCCAGCAGGACGGTGGCGACACCCTTCCAGGAGGTGGCGAGGAGGGTGGTGGTGGCGTTCACGGTCAGCGCGTGGCGCCGGGAGTGCCCGCTGGCGGCGGTGCCGATGGTGATACGGGGCAGCAGGTGGCGCACGGTGCCCTTGCGGTCGGGTTCGGCGGGCAGTTCGTGGCCGATCGCGGCCAGGCGGCCGTCGGTGCACAGGGCGAAACGGACGGGGGCCCCGTCGTTGCGGGGCCACTCGAGGGCGGCGAGTTCCTCGGCCAGGCGCCAGCGGGCGAGTTCGCCCGGCCACCAGCCGCGCGAGCGCTTGCCGGCGCTCGGCGGCGGGGGCCGGTCGGCGGAGCGGGGCTCGGCCCGGGCGAGGAGTTCGGCCAGCTGTTCGCCGATGCGTCGGCCGTCGGGGCCGGGGACCACGGCTTCGGCCCAGTAGCGGAACACGTCGCGCCGGTCCTCGGCGCTGATCGGCGCCGCGCACAGGAGTTCGTAGCAGCCGTCGTTCCACTGCCAGCGCGCCCAGGTGCCCGCCGCCGCGCGCAGGACACACTCCAGCGCCCGGTAGGGCGGCTGCACGTCCAGACCGGTGCCGACGTTGCGCTTGTACTCGCGCGAGAGCTCCATGGCCAGGTCCATGACGGGGGCGTCGGGCCGGTAGGCGATCACCTCGCCCAGGTCGGCGGGAGCGGTGCGGAACTGCAGCAGGCGGGCCTGCTTGCGGGCGACGCTGTCGAGCGGGCGGCTCATGCGTACTCTCCCAGGTAGGCGTCAAAGCCCGCGCGCAGCGCGGGGAGCAGGTGCTGGGCGTGGGCGTACTCGGCGATTTCCTCGATGGTGTGGCCGTAAGAAGCGCCGAACTGGGCGAGGTCGTCCTGCGGGGACTGCTCGAGCAGCCCGCGGATCAGGGTGGGCAGGTCGGATCCCCAGGTGGGGTCGTGGAAGGCGCCGTCGATGAAGTGGAGCTCGACGTGGGTCTGCCCGCGGCGTCCGCGGCCTGCCAGCTGGACGCTCTGCCCGAGGAGGGTGGCGACGAGTTCGTACTTCAGCTCGTCGGGCAGGGCGGAGAAGCGCTTGGGCGCGTTGAGGTTCAGGCGCAGGTGCGCGTCGGCCGTCGCGCGGGCCTGGGCCAGGACGGCGGCGGGGTCATCGCCGGGCACGGTGTCGCGCCAAGCCCGGGCGGCGACACTGGCCGCCAGCACCGCCGGGTCGTCCGCCGGCATGACCGGCCGGACACCCATGGCGATCAGGGTGATGGCTGACACGGCGACGCCCTCGAACACGGTCAGCACGTTCAAGCCCCGCTCGGTGCGCGGCAGCGGCGAGATGAGCACCTCGCCGTCGAGGTCCGCCAGTTCCGCGAAACGGTCGCGGGTGAGCTGGCCGATCGCGTCGCAGACCGGCGGCAGAGAGGGGTTGGGGGTGTCCGCGACGGCGACGTAGATCCGCAGCCGCCGCCCGAGGGCGAGTGCGGTGTCGTACAGGGTCTGGGCGAACAGGCGGGCCTGCCGGTAGGAGTTGACGGTGATCAGGGCCCGCGCGCGATGCCGGGTGCGCGCATCCGCGGCAAGCCGGTCCAGGTCGCGCACCAAGCCCGGTGCATAGCTGGCGGCCAGTGAGATGACCCGCTGGTCGCGTTCGCGGTAGGGGGTGCTGCCGACGGCCAAGAGCTTCCCGTCGGCGACGGGGCTGCTGTTGAAGATGGTCAGGCCGCCCGAAAGGGTGTCGGGCATCGCCCAGTCTGGGCGGGCGAGCAGGTGGGTGCGTGTCGCGCCCGGCATGAAGCCGGTGGCGGACATGCCCAGGACAGTACGCTGGCGGCCGCTCAGGGCGAGGGAGACGATGCTGCCGAGGAACTGCGTCTCGGTGTGGGGGTCGGCGCGCAGCACCTCCATCTTCAAGCTCGCATGGGCATCTGGATCGTCCAGCCCTTCGAAGCGGAACCCGCCCAGCTGGCGTCCCAGCGGCCCGAACGGGACGACGGTGCCGGCGCCCTGGTGGCCGATCGCGTCGGCGAGCTCGGAGGCCGCGTCGATGCCGTGCCCGGCGAGTTCGCCGGCCCTGTCCGTCAGGTTGAACATCGTGTGGACGATGGCCGTCAGCCACGTCTTCATCATCAGCGCGTGCAAGACGCCCGCGGTGACCTCGGTGCGCGTGGGCGCCCGCACCGGCTCTGGCCGGTCGAGCCCGCGCTGCGCCGGCACCGTGGACTCGGCAGGTGCCCCGTCGTCTCCGCACTCGGTGGCGTAGAAGGCGGGCAGCCCGGCACAGATGATCTCCCGCAGTTCGTCCTTGAGGGGGCCAAGCTGCCACTCCCCGCCCTCGTCGATCGTGAGCATCCGCTCCAGCACGCCCGGGACGGGCAGCAGCCGATCCGGCAGGACGGCGCAGGAAGGGCGGTCGCCCGGCCGGGTGGCCACGCGCGGGAGCAAAGCCTGCAGACAGTCGGCCTGCTCAGCGGTGGCCGCAGCATCAGGGTCCACCCCGATCAGGTTCTCCAGCAGATGCCGGTCCCACTGATGGGGCTGATACCAGCGCTTGCGGTCCTGCAGGACCTGCCGCGTCCGGCGCGGGTCCTGCCCGCGGGCCAGGGCCCGCGCCTGGGCGACCTCGGTGCAGACCTCCTCCCCGGCCACCAGGTCGAGCAGCTGCTCGGCCAGGAACACCGCCCGGGTCAGGGGCCGGCGCACGGCCATCGCCAGCCGCGGCGGCGCCTGGTTCAGGCTGTCGCGAATGCGCCGCAGCACCGTGGTCGGGTGGGAGCGGGACGCGAGCTCCAGCACGCCGCACTCGTCGAACCCCCGCGACTGGTAGGCGTCGACCTCGTCGACGACCACATAGGATGCCAGGCGCAGAAGGAACTCCCGCACGCTGATGCTGTTGCGGACCTCCCCGTCGACCTCCACCGGAACCTTGATCATCCCGGACTGGAAGCAGGCATGGGTGGTCACGATGATCCTGGCCGTCGTCGCGGCCTCGACGTGGGAGAACTTCCCGCAGGACGACACATACGGGCACAGCGCCCGCTCCGGCTGGCCGAAAGCATCCGACGCCATGACCGTGCACGGCTCCCTGCCGGCCTCGAAGGCGTCGCGCCCCTCGAGCTGCGCCTGCGCGGCGCACCCGTAGGCGGAGTTGTTGATGAGGAAGGCGATGCTCGCCGAGGCCTGCGCCAGCGGCACGCCGGTGCCCTCCAGCTTCGCGGCGGAGCGCAGCGCGAAGTTGTACCGGCTGTTGGGGGCGATGAACGGCGTGGCCGTCGCCTTGACGCCCGCCGCCCGCAGCTCCTGCTGCAAGGTGGCGGCCTCGCCGTAGACGTCGCCGTTGTCGCTGACCACCAGCACGGTGGTGCGGCCCAGGCCTGCCTGCTGGATCGCCAGCCCCCGGCCGAAGACGTTCTTGCCTACGCCCGGGGGCGCACTCAGCAGGTGCATCCGGCCCGGCGGCAGGACGACGGGTTCCAGAGGGCGGCGTCCGCCACCGATGGTCCCGCGCAGCAGCAGCGCGATCTGCTTCTCGCGGAAGGCCGGGCCCTTCATGTCCTGGTCGGTGTCCCGGCTCTGCCAGCCGAGCTCATCGGCGTCCACCACCAACTCCACCGACGGCACGGTCACGACCTGAGGCGGCCTGTACACCCCCTGCTCATCGGGGAAAGCGAGCTGGACCCGCCCACGCGATGTCGGCGCCGACCAGCCCGATCCGCTCGCTACCCGCAGCAGCCGTCGGCGCCTGGCCGGCGCGAGCAGGCGGTCGACGACGTCCGCAGGGTCCTGCCCGTGAGCCGGCAGCACTTCAAGCGCCCGTCCCCGCTCGCTGTACCCGAGCGCGTAGAGAGCGAGCAGCGGGTCATCCGCGTCCGGGGTGTGGAAGACGTCGTAGACGGTCCGTTCGACGTGGTGCAGTAGCGCCTCCCCCCGATGGCGGATGCCCAACAGCACGCCGAGGCGCTGCTTGTCCGCCTCCGACCACTCCTCCCAGTCCGCCACGGCACGCGGCGCGTGCCCGCTCAGCAGGACATGGGCGTCCGCGACGCGCACCACCTGCCGCCCGTCGCGGAACCGGGCGGGAAGAAGATACTCGGCCAAGGCCAGAGCCCCGGCAAGCGTCCTGCTCACGCCCCCTCCACCTCCGCCACCAGGTCGGCATCGGTCAGCACGCGCGCCCCGCTGCCGCGCACCACCCGGCGCAGCAACGGCAGATATCCCCGCAGGTGCTCAGGCACCACGAAACACAGCTCGCCAGGCCCCTCCGGATCCTCGCGCAGCTTCTGGGCCAGCCCGTACGGGTCGGCCCAAGTCTTGACGTCGACGCGCCACGCCCTGGACCGGCCGGGACGAGTGACATGCAGGTCATAGGCGTCGCCGAACGGCCACAGCCGCACCTCCGCGCCCAAGGCGACCAGCCGGTCGCGCAGCTCGACCTCCAGCAAGCCCGGGAGCGTCACCCACAGCCACAGGGCGTAAGGCAACGCCACGTAGCCCTCCACGGGCAGCAACTCCGGCACGGTGCGCAATTCGCCGCACGGGGCCAGGCGCCAGCCCTCCACCGCAGCCGGCTCGGCCCAATACCGGGAGCCCAGCAGGCTGTGGCGCTCGTCCTCACACTCGACGTCCACCACGCCGTTGGGGCGGTAGGTGGCCCGCATCGTCCATCTGCACATCGGACACGCTGCCCACAGGCCGCCGAACTGCCGCGTCGGGGAGATACCGGTGTACGCGCCCAGCTCGACCAACGCGGTGTTCCGGGACAAAGCGCGCCGTGTCAGGACGGGCGTACGGACCATCGCCTCCCGGCCCCGGGTGTACGCCTCGAAACCTGCGCCCCTCAGCGCGCGGAAGACGGCGTGCTGGACGGTCTCGCCGGAGATCCGCGACAGCCCGCTACTCACCGGCAGCATCCCTACCGCCCGCAGCAGGCTGTGCAGATGCCGGATGTCGGCACCAATCCCCGGGGCCTGGTGGCCGTGCTCAGAGGCCTCCACCGCGAGCCGGTGCAGCGCCAAGCTGGGCATGCCGTCGTCATCGAGCAGCCACAGCTTGCCGAGCACTGACCCCTGAGGCCGTCCCGGCAGAAGATCGGCCACCCGGCTTCCACGGAGCCGACGGGTGAACACCTCGTACGACGGTGCCTGCTCAACGACCCCGAACGAGCGCACGTAGCGACCATGGCACTCCATCAGCAGCCGCATCTGCCCCTGTGCCTCGCCCTCACTGCTACTCAAGGCGAGCGCCGCGACCACGCAGGTGTCGAGTGCCGCACGCTGGTCCTCGTCGAGTTCTTGAACGGCCGCTGCCGTCCCGGCCACCGCCGACACCCCGGTCCTCCCCGCACCGCATCGAGCCCATGCCACGACCTCAACCCCTCTGCCCTGTGGGAGGGCACGGGAGTTCGGGGACCTTCCCCCGATCCGGTGATCCCGATCCGACGTTCGCGATGCGGGGTCTTCCGGACGGACTCGTGTCCGGCAGTCGCCGAATCGGGACGAGCAGCGTCGCGCCCCCAACGGCGCTCCGCAGACGACGCGGGCATACGGTCGCGGCGCGCGGGATGTGCTGTGTGTACGGGGACACGGGCCTGGCGGAGGTGGTCGCCGCCGTCTACCTGTACATCGACCGCGACGTCCTCGCCCGGCAGGTTGCCCGTGAGGATGCTTAGTGTTGCTCCCTGGCCACGTGCCTGTACGGCTGGGACGCGACGGCGCAGGCCGCCACGCCGTGGTCTCACTCATGGCGTGCCCTTGGCCTCCAACGCACGGCAGCTGTACGGCTTCTCGCTCGATCATCGCGGATCAGGCGGGCGAGGCCTCGGCTTCGTCCTCTCCATGCCCCGCACGGAAAGGGCGGCAAACTGGCCGGAGTGCTGAGAGGGGGAGCGGGGCAGACAGCGGAGGTGCGCTAGTTTCGTGCGGTATGGAAAGCCCCTCCCAGCTACGTCAAGCCGCCCTCGCCTGGCTTGATCAGGCACGTTATCTCCCCTCCATTCCCCAGGCCGTCTCTGACGCAGCGCTTGCATCGCGGCCGGAGTGGGATGACCTGAGCAACGCAGTGGCCATGGCGGCGCCGGTGTCGGGGCACCGTGACCTGTACGGAAAGCTAACTGGTGACTGGCTGCCCCGATGGTCCGTGATTCTGGGTGCATCCGGGCTGGGCGACGCGACCCGTTTGATCGCCCGAGGGGCCACTGTGTCGGTGGAGGAGGTCGCGGATAGTTTCGTTGCCTTCTGTACGGCCCCGGCACTGGGTGCCGAGGACTGGCTGCTGCTGACCGGCGATCTTCCTGAAGGTGCACGAGTTCCGGTGGGGCACTACACCCTGCAGACCTTCACCACCGACGAACTGAAGCAGCTGGGCCCCATGCCCGCGCTCTATGGCTTGCAGCTGGGCGGGCTCGACCTCGATCTTCTAATCGGTGCGCCCTTCGTCCATGCCCCGAACCCTGACCGTACGCCGGACCGCAGAGGGACCCACTGGTTCGAGACCGCCGGTCCTCGGCCGGAAGCCCGCCACTGGAGAGCGCTGCTCCCCCTTATCCTGTGGAGCGAAGACCTGTTGCACGTCGATGCCGTGTTCAGAGTCGAGCGCGGCCGGTACTTTGAACTGAACCGAAACGACGTACCGACCACCATTGAGACCATTGCGAGTCGCCACGGGACCCCGGTCGAAATCGAAGCCCGTAAGACGGGGAGCTTCCATCACGCGCCGGCAGATCTGCCGCGGATGCAGGCCTTCTGCTCCGCAGTAACCGCCAGGATCGATGCCGTCATGGCTGGCGCAACCAGCGGCCGCACATTGCCCAGGAAACGTGCCCGACGGCTTGAACGGGCCGCCCGACACCTGCTGCAGGCCTACCAGCGCACCCCCAGCGACAACGAAGTATGGGAGCAAGAGATAGACGAGCTGCACTTGGACTACGTCATCGCTCTGGAAGCCCTGATAGCCAGTCCCAACGACAAGCACGACGGCATCAGCAAGAAGATGCAGACTCGCACGGCCGCCCTGTTCCCCCCAGCGCTGCGCGAACTCGTCACGAAGGCAGTGCGGGACGCATACAACGCACGGTCCTTGTATGTACACGGAGACCTGCTCAAAGAGCAGGAGGAGAGCAAAAGGCAGACTCAGCTGCGTGAGCTGCGGCTGATCGTGCGGCAGGTGGTTCTGCGCTGGCTCATCCTCACCCCCCACGACACCGAGGATCTCGCACCACGTCTCGACGCCGCAGCCGACTGCGGCAGCTGTGAGCAGGCCATTGACGAGCCTCTGCGCGCCTTCTTCCAGGAAACGACGACACGGGACGATATCCGCTCCTGAGGCGGCCGAGAGACTCCCGGCGGCTATCACGGTCGGTGCGGGGTGCTCGTTATGCCTTTGCCTTGCCTGTGGCTTTGAAGCGGAAGCCGAAGAGACCGCCCTCGTCGTCGTCGGTGAGGCGGGGGCTTCGGATGTGGGGTTCGGGGTTGAATCCGCGCTGGGCAGCGGTGCTGAGGGTGTCTGTGTTGAGGGTGACGATGTACTGCATGTGCTCTTCCTCCGTCACTTCGGCTGCGAGCGCCAAGGCTCGCGCGACCTGCCGTTCGTCGACGCCGTCGTAGAGGTGGCTGTCGTGGATGAGGAAGTCAGGGCCGCGCTCGTGGCGGTGAGCGAGGACAGCCAGGGTGAGGTCGAAGCAGAAGATGACCATGTTGTTGATGCCGCGGCTGTCGTCGGCATCGATCCGAGGCGTGATGTTAAGGCTGGTGCGGCCGGCCTCGATCGCGAGATAGGCTTCGCGGCCCTCGCCGTAAAGGCGCTGGGCGTACCGGGAGAACAGCAGGATCGCTTCGTCTGTCTGCTGCCGGCGCTCTTGGAGGTCGAGGTCGACGGCCTGTTGTAGTTCGAGGCTCTTGGCGGTGATCTGGCGGGTGCTGGCTTCTAGGGCCTGCGCTGCGTCGAAGCGGTGGCGAAGAGCACCGAGGGCGGCCTCCTCTCGCCCTAGTGCTGTCTGCAGAGCGGTCAGCGCTTCCAGCGCTCCGCCTTCCGCCAGCTCGCGCAGGAGGCGGGCCTGGTCCTCGCCCAGGTCGGCACGTTGCTGACGCCGGGCGGCCAGGCGGTCGGTGAGTTCCTGGATCTCCTCCTCCAGGAACCTGCGCCGGTTGCGTATGACGGAGTGGTGGAACGCCTTGACATCGTCGAAGCGACGCCGGACCTGGTCGTTGAGGATGACCCCTAGCTCGCGGTAGGCGGGCTCGAGGTAGGACACCTCGACGTCGGTGGTCTCGGTGACCGCGCCTTGGAGTTCTTCGAGGTTGTGCTGGTCGATCACGTCGTCCTGGGCGAGCTGCTTGATTCGGCGGCTTACCTGGTCTGCGCGCTCTTTGAGGCGCTCGTACTCAGGGACGACCTGGAAGGCGGCAACCTGCGCTCGCAGTCGTTCGACCTGTGCCTCGGCGAGAGTGATTTGGCCCCTCAGGTCGGCAGTGGACCCGACGATCCGTCCCCATACGGGATCGTTGACGGCCTTCCTGAGCTGGTCTCTGGTTGCCTTGCGGGCATTGAGCTCGCGGTATCCGTTGACCAGCTGCCAGTCCAGCCCCAGGAGGTACGCCAGGTTCGATGAGGCCTCCGCGGCGGGCTGCCGGGAGAACGTCCGGGTGGGCTCGTTGAAGCCGTGAGCGGAGACACGGCGGATGAGGAATGACAGGAGCGCGCGACCGCTCACTCCGGGATGGTCGCCATCGAGCCCGAACAGGTCCCGCTCGATGACGCGATTCCACTGCTCCACGGACAGCTCGACGTCCTGGTCGTCCGTGAAAAGCGTGTCGGCCGACACGCCGGATACGTCCCGGCTCAGCGACACGACCTTGGGACTGTCCCCGCGCCGTCGTACCTCGAGCGGATCGTCCTGCCACGGCCAGTCCATAGTCAGGCTGAAGGTGATGTGGCGCAGAGCCCTGTTCGTGGCCAGCGACCCGGAGGATTTTGCCCCCAGAAGGAAGTGCACGAGCTCGATCACGCTCGACTTGCCGGCACTGTTACGGCTGTCGGTCTCAGCCGACGACGACGTGGTGTCCGCGACCAGCAGGTTCAGTCCCGGTGAGAAATCCACCGTCTTGAACCGGGCGTCGTCAGCGCTCAGACGGCGCAGCATCCGTACTCCTTGCAACGAGAACGTCCTGGTCCAGCTCCACCGCACCCATGGCGAAGAGGATGTCCAGGGCCAGAACGAACCACTCGAACGATACCGGCGAGGTATGGGCCTGATCAGCGCGCCAGCTCTTCAGCCTCGACCACGCCTGGCTGACAGTCCGCGGTTCATCGAGCTGGAGGAGAACCTGCGCGCCGACAGCGAGCAGGCAGCGGTCAGGAGCGAGCCCTTTCGTCGGAGTGATCATGCGGACAACCCGATGCCGGGCTGCCAGCCGGCAGGCGGCGTCTCGAAGATGTCGCATCGCTCGAAGAAGTGCGCCAGCACCACAAGTGCGGCGCGCAGCACCTTCGGTCGCGGCTGGGCATTCCCCAGGAAGTACATCTTGAGCTGCCAAAGGACGTCGTCAGCGTCGCTGTAGTCGCGACGCACCTGCTGGTAGTACAGGCGGAAGCCCTCCGCCACCTCGTCATGCTCCAGCGCGCTCCGGGTGCCGGCGTAGAACGCGTCCACCAGGTAGCTCTGACGCATGCCTCGGAGGAGGTCTTCACGATCCGCTCCTTCGATCCGGTTGAAGTCCAGCTTCTCCACCGGCACGTCGGGCAGGGACATTAGCGGGTTGGACTCGGCACGGATGTCCTGCAACTGCTTCAGAAGCGGGGCCAGATCCTCCATCCCGACGCCGAAAGTCGTGTCCTTGATGGGTATCTCGCACCGAAGCACATCCTCCGCAGCCATCAGCGGAAGCTGCATGCATTCCTGCCACAGGCGCCGACTGCCCATCTGCTCGAACTGAAGCGAGGGCATGCTGTCACGCGCTTCGGCCAACAGGGACGCCACGACAGGGTGCACACCTCGCCGGTCGTTGTGCACGAAAACAAAGGTGTCGAACTCACCGCTGCGCTTCTCGGCCGCCCCCGAGAGATCCTTGGTCAGCTTTTTCTTGATTTCGTAAGGATCGACTGTTTGGGGGCCGTAGCAGGCGTACAGCTTGCGGGAATGCAAGCTGAGGCCGTCTGCTGACCTGTCGCCCAGGCGTCCTGCGGTGCGCACGTCGACGAAGTCGGGATACCGCGAGCACATCAAACGGTGAAAGAAGTCTTCGAACTCGTTTTCGTAAAGCTCAGCCATCAGCCCCAAGAACTTGATGTGTGCATACATCCGTTGCTCAAACCGCATGAACCCCCCTTGCGCACAGAACTCTCAGAGTAGCTATGTGTAACGGGGCCCAACACCCCTTGATCAGGTCCTGCTTGCTCACGCCCACTGCACGCCCAGCGCGGCGAGGGCGGCGAGCTGCTCCGCGATGAGCTTGTCCCGGCGGCTCTTGGTGTTCGAGAGCCACACGCCCAGCTTCACAGTCACCGGCTCCGCCTCGCCGTCGACCGTGATCTCCATGCCCCTGTCCTACTCGCCGGGAGTGTGCGGAGCGTGTGCCAGGGGAGACCCGGCGGCCTCCGGCATGACGCTGGCGCCGCTGAGGTCCTCGCACAAACGCAGTTCCAGCTCGACGGCGGCCGCGTCGACCCGGGCCCACTGTTCGTCGGAGAGGTCGGGCAGGAGCGGGCGTAGGTGGTGCAGGGCGAACGCGACGATGCCCGGCGCCACGCTGTGCAGGAGGTTGGCGACGGCGGCGCTGTGCGCGTCGGGATGGAGCTCGCCCCCGCCCGACAGGGCGTACGCCAGCCTGTACGTGTAGTCCGCCTGCTCGGTGAGGGCGATGTTCGCGGTGGCGCGCACACCCGTGAGCCAGTCGGTGCTGAACAGCAACTGCTCGATCGCGGCACCGGACACCGTGGATTCGGCCGCAGTGATGATGTTCTCCATGCCCGGTCAACTCCCCGACCGGCAAGGCGGACGCGGTTTCGCTCAGGCCACAGCCCAGTGCGGGTTACTCACCGGCGGTGGCAGCCGTGCCCTTCGCGGCTGCCTCCGAGACCGGGCAGCCCCACGCCGCGCCCGGTCCGGCGGGGCCGTAGAGCGTGAACGCGCACGCCTGGAAGAACGCCTGCCGGTCAGCCGCATCGCCACCGTCTTGCGGCACCAGTGCCAGGAACGTGTGGCCGGCTTCCTGGGCCCGGCGGGCGATCTCGGCGAGAAGCGCCCGACCTACCCCGCCGCGACGAGCGGCATGAGCGACGGCCATCGTCAAGACGAACGTCTGCTCGCCGGGATGCGCCTCCCGGCCTTCGTCGTGCCCGAAGTCGCAGTGGAGCTGGAACTCAGCGACCCCGACGACAGACCCGCGGAGTTCGGCCACGACGACGTCCAGGCCCCTCGGGGTCGTAGAACCTGCCGTCTCCCAGATGGTTCGCGTACAGCAGCTCATCCACCACCGAGTAATCGGCTTGGACGAGGTCACGGATGAGTGGCATGACCCAAGTGTTCCAGGACCGCGGGGCGGAGGCACCGTCTACGGGCTCCGCGGTCTACGAGCGCTTTGCCTGCTGGCCCATGGTGTCGACTCTGGCAGAGGTGCAGAGCACTACGCTCCTTCCATGTGGAGTGAGTCGAACAACTATGGCTTCGAGAACGAGCTGGACTACCTGCGGTCGATCAAGAAGGACGACAGCTATACGTTCACGTACCCGTTCGAGTACATCGCTAAGAACTACGGGAACGACAATTACGACATCGGCACAGCGGACATGGTGGTCCGGGTCCAGTGGAACGACGCGGAGGCCGGTTACACGGTGGCCTACGACGTCCCCGAGATGGACAAGATCGACCCCGCTGAGGGGAACGGCGATGCAGCGAGCTTCTACGAGAGCGACGTTTACTGGAGGCTCGTGAGCGACCTTGACGGCATGGGGATCAGCTCCGCGCTTCGTGCAATCTAGGCACGGTTGGCTTGCCGTTCCCCGGCCTCCAAAGGTCCGGGGAACGGTCACGGTGCGGGAGCAGGGTCAGTAGTCGTCGCGTTCGGTGTTCGGTCCGTACCGCTCGATGAGGTCGCAGGTACAGGTCCCGCCCTCGTACAGCTCCGTGTCGCACTCTTCGTGGTGCTTCCGCACCGGCCGCTTCGCCGGGGCCGCCGACCGCGGGGCTGCCGACCGCGGGGCGGGCGACCGCGGGGCGGGCGGCTGCGGGACGGCCTCGGCGGCCGACACCGCGCCCGCCCACTCCATGCCCAGCGCGGCGAGGGCGGCGAGCTGCTCCGCGGTGAGCTTGTCGCGCCTCGACTTGGTGTTCGAGAGCCACACGCCCAGCTTCACAGTCACCGGCTCCGCCTCGCCGTCGACCGTGATCTCCACGACCGTGCTGCGCGGGACGGGCCGCTGCCCTTCCTTCTCCACCCACTGCGTCAGGGCGGCCAGGCCCCGCTGGAACGCCGCCTCCGCCTTGCCCCCGGCCTTGCGCGCGCCCTTGAGAGCGGCCAGCGCCGGAGTGAGCCCCGCCGGGGCGGGAGAGGGTGCCTCAAAGGGCTGCACGCCCAGCTTGGAGAGCCGCTCCTGCTGTTCGGTCGACAGCTGCGCCCAATTGGCCGGCTGTTTCTGCCTCTCCAGCCACCGCCCGATGTCATCGCCGTCCATCAACACCCCGGGTGCGATGTCGGGCAGGCTGCCGTCGGCGTCGACCAGGTCAGCGAGGACGCGGTGGTGGCGTTGCCAGTCGAGTGGCCATGGGCAGTTCCAGTCGGGGTCGATCGCGGCCAGCTGCTTTGCGCGCTCCGCTGCCCGCTCTGGGGCCTTCCCGAGGCCGCCCTTGCGGCGGAGGTTGGCGATGTGCTGCCCGATCGGCACGGGGCCGCCGCTGGCCGGGTCGTCCCAGAGCGCGTCCTGGCGGGGTGCGAGGTGCCCGGTGGCCCGTCGGTACGACCGCAGCGCGGCGAGCTTGGTCTCCCAGGTTTCTTCGCCAGGCTCCCAGACCATCCCGGCCTCGGGCGCGTCCAGCAGCTCCTTGCGGCGCGGCTCCAGCTCACCCGCCCGCATGGCCTTCCTCTGCTGGTGCACCCACCTCCCCAGCGGAAACGACTTTGTCACGCCCACTTCGGTCTCAGTGTCGTAAGGCACGGCGTAGAGGCCGGTGATCTCGTGCTCCGCCCGCCACCGCAGCAGGGCCTGGTAGCCCTCCAGCCAGACCAGGGACTCGGGCCGGTAGACCCGGGTGCGTAGGAAGGCCGCGATGGTCGCGGCGTCGCGCGGGCTGGAGAAGTGGAGCAGGGCGGTTTCGGCGGCGGCCTGGGTGTCGTCGTGCTCTGGTCCTCGCCGTCAGCGTCGCCGCCGGCCCCGACGATCCGCCCCTCTTCGTCGCGCCGGACGTGCACCTTGCGCTTGCCGCTGGTGAGCGCGCGGGAGGCGAGCTGCTCGACCAGGCGCTCATCATGCGAGCGCAGGCCCTTTATCTAGTGCTGGCGAAATGGTGGGCACGTTTGGTGTGGTTCAGGGGCGGTCGCCATGAAGGTGCGGGGTGCTTTGGAACGGTTACCGGAAGATCTGCTCGATGCCGAAGACGAGTTTGTGGGCTTGGGGCCATCCGGCGTCGATGAAGCCGTCGCAGATCTGCCGTAGGGCGGCGAGGTTGTCCGGGTTGCGGAGAAGGCTGCGGTGGTCGGCGAGGATGCGTTCCACGAAGGTGACGCAGGCTCCCACGCCGAGCGTGTCTGCGGTGTAGCCGCTTTGTGCGCCTACCTGGGTGACGATGTCGCGGACGGTCAGGAGCGTCTGCTGTGGACGCTGGTCGATCATGCGCACAGACATTTCGACGAGGTGGTGGGCGATACCCGCGACTGGGGTCGTCGATAGGAGCTTGATCAGTGGCTCGGCTTCGTCGACGAGCCTGACCTCCGGTGCGGCTGGGGGCTGGCTGTTGGGGTCGCCACCGCTGGCGAAGTAAATCTGTGACGCGACGTTGTCGAGGAGCCTGATGGTGTCCTTGAGTTGTTCCCGCTCGGCGTCGGTAGAGGTCTGACATTGGGCCAGAGCGTGGCGGGTCTTGTCGAGAGCTGGTTCGGTGAGTTGCTGCATGAGTGTGAGGGCACGTTGCCGGACAGTGTCGTTGGCGTGGGTGAGCGCTCCGGAGACGCGCAGTTGGTGGAGGCAGTCGGCCCACGTGCCGTCGTCCAGCCAGCGGGTGATCATGCTGGTGAGGGACGTGCCTGCTTGGGGTGTCGCGTGTTGGACCCAGAGGAGTCCGGCGGCGGTGGCGCAGGCGGAGGCGGCAGTCTCGCGGCCGGGATGCGGGGTTGCACGTCCCATGACGGTGGTCAAGATGGAAGCGCCGCGTTGACGGTCATTCATGCGGAAGCATGCCGTGGTGACCGTGGCGGCTAGCACAGCGTCGTCGCCGTCCTGCGCAGCGAGGCGCTCGAGAATCTCCCACGCCGTATCCGTGTCGCTGACCGTTACGAGCGGGGTGAGGCGAGCCACTGTGTGCCTGATGGCTCCCACGGGATCTGCCGCCAGTGCGAGCAGCGCTCGGGCGACTTCCGGGCTGTACTGCGCTGGGACGTAGGCGAGTTGGCCGAGGCCGCGAGCTGCATCAGCTCGGGGGCCCTGGGGGAGGAGCAGGTCGAAGTTGGCGTTCTCCGGGGTGGGCTTGGGCCGAGGGCTCTTTGCCGATGCAAGAAGGATGGTGCGCGCGTGGGTCAAGGTCGCCGGCGGCGTTTCTGTACTGCGGGTCCAGATCTCCGCAGCCCGGGCAAGAGCGTCCTCCGCCTGCGCACGGATGAGGGAAGACTGCGTCTGCTGCAGGGCTGCTTCCAGCCTGGTGGCAGTACGTTCAGCGGATGCTGTGTCTTCCGGTCTGGCGATGCCGTTGAGGTAGGCGCTCCCGAAGCTGGTCAGGATCGCGATGAGCATGCGCAGCTCGGCATCCGCAGGGTACTCCTCCCCGGTTACGGTTGGCTGCGCAGCAGGCCAGGGCAGGCGCTCAGCGGCGGCATCGGTATCTCGTGCATTCTTGTCCGTCATCAGTGATGGATCGGTGACGTGTTCCACGGAGAGCGCGTCAACGAGCAGCTGGTACCGGCGGGTCTGCGCCTGGCTTCTCTCCTGGGAGGTGTCTGGCCTGAGCGGGATGATCGCTGCTTCCAGGCGGGCAGCTTCGGCAGGCGCAAGTGTGGGATGCAGCGCGCCGATCAGCTCACAGACGGGCCCGAGCAGATCAGGGATGAGCAACTGCGTCACGACGTCGGCCGGCTCGCGGATCAGGGAGGCTGCCAGCGCCGGGTTGGCGGCCGCCGCACGCAGGGTGCGTCGCCATACGACACCCGTCTGGGGAGCCGAAGCGAGCGCCTCGCACACCGCCTGCGCCTCAGTGGCGGTGGCAGTGGCGGCGAAGTCCTGATACGCGTCGAGGAGGGCCGACGGGTCATTGCGCGTGTAGCTGGAGCCGAAGTCCCACGTACGTGAGTCGTCCTTGATGACCACGAACGTGCGGCCCCCCAGGACAGCCGAATGCTCGGGTAGATCTTGGCCAGTGCTGGTGAGGCGGGTAAGGATCGCCAGAGCACGTGGGAGATCTGAGCGCAGGACGGTAGGGAAGCGCTCGGTCAGGGGGTACTTGGCCGCGTCGAAGTCCTGCCGGCGATTGGACACGAGAGTCAGCACGGAGCCGCTGCCCATCTGGGTGTCGGCCGAGGACGTCTCGGTGTGGCCCAGCACGGCCACGTAGAGGTCTTCTATGAGGCCAGGCAGGAGATCCAGCCCCTCCGAGACCTTGCTGGTCAGGGAGAGGAGGTCGTTGTAGCCGCGCTCTTCGAGCTGGGGCGACTCCACAGCGCGCCTGAGTAGCGTCTCGGTCGCGGTCAGGTCACTCGCTGCAGTCTGAATCACCGCTGTGATGGCCAGCCGGGAAGCAGATGCTGGTGGCTGGGTCCACAGATATTCCAGCAGGCGCCGCGCTGCCAGCCCGCAGAGTCGCAACTGCTGTTCGTCCAGCACCGCCCGATGGGATGCCAGGTCGGTCACCAGAACACCCAGCGCCGGGAGGGACCGGGCAGGTGTCCGGGAGAGGCGTTCAGCAACCTCGGCCCAGACACCTGGATGCTGGAGACTGCCTTCCTTCAGCTTGAGGGAGACGGCGATAGCGATCGCTGCGAGTACTCGCTTCGCTCCTTCCTCGGCGCGCGGATCCGGTGAGAGCAGCGGCTCCAGATCTGCTGCCTGATCGCAGTCGTCCGTGACGACGCCTGCGATCGCCGTGCCGGCCATCCCGGGTGAGGGCAGTGTCATCAAGGCCAGAGCGAGCGCGCAGAACACGCCGGGGTCTCGCGCCCAGGCCGTCCGGAGGTACATGTCGATGCTGGGCCGGGCGAAAAGCAAGAGGTCCGGATCGGCGTCCAGCCTCTCCTGCAGCCCGCCGAGGGACTGGGCGAGGTAGGTGACGGCCACGGCGTAGTCGAACAGCACGTGGTGCGCGAATTGCAGGGGACCGTTGGCCGTCGGACCCATGATCGTCGGAGCTTGCGTGAGGACCGAGCTGGAAAGGAGGGCCCGCAGGACGTCTGACGCTGCGGTGTCGCCCTCCAAGATCTTCTGGGCGGGGACGGCCAGTCGTCTCTCCTGTACCGCGGCTGCACACAAGCGGCCGAGGAGGGCCGTTTTCGCGATGCCCTCGGTTCCCCGGGTGACGCGCGCCTCCCAGTAGCGCTCCAGCAAGTCCAATCTGCTGTCGGCTGTGCGTAGCTGCGTTGCTGCTGCGCCATCCAGCAGGAGTTCGGCAGCCAGGCGCAGGTTGAACGGATTGCGCAACAGCCGTCGCTGTTGGTCGGAAGCCTGGCTCAGAAGGTCACCCAAGGCGGGGAAGAGGTCGGTGACCTGGGCGACCTCTTCGTCCGTCAGATCACCCACCTGTACCGACCCGTCTGGAAAGAGGGCACGCAGCTGGGGGGAGTGTTGTAGATCCCAGGTGCGGATGGAGGCGACCACCTGCCAGTTCGGCAGCCGGCGGTTGACATTCGCGATGATTGACCGCCACAGCTCGGTGGAGGCATCGACGCGTGCGGCATCCAGGGCGTCGATCGCCAGAAGACCGGTGCTGCCGGGCTGCCACTGCTCAAGAACGTCGACGAGCGGATGCTGCAGGTCGAGTTCCGCTTGGAGCATGCCAAGACTCCGGGCATCCACGCCGGCTACGGACAAGAAAAGTACGGGCCGACCTGCTGCAATGGCCCCCCGGGCCAACTCGTGCAACACCACGGTTTTTCCCGCACCCGGCTCGCCAGCCACGAGGACCGAGTCCTCCTGGGATGTCGCTCCGATGCCTGTGACCGTGCGTGCAATGGCCACAGGTCCCTGCGGCGTGGGGACGGTAGTGAGGCCATGACCCAGCTGATCGAGTGCGTCCTGCGTGGTCCTGACCAGGCAGCGGACATCCGAGGTGAAGTCTCGGGCCGTGGCCAGCGCGATGCCAGCCGATGACAGCGCCTGCTGCAGCTGCCTCATATCGGCACCGGAATGATTGATGGCCAGCTGCGCACAGGCACTGAGCAGCATGTGCCACGCCGCGTCCGCTTGGCCGGGATCAGTGATCACGGACGCGCGCAGCGTCCGGAGGGCCTCCCGTTCCTCCAAACCGCCCTGCTCGACGTCCAGGACCCATACGTGGCAGCAGGCGAGGAACGTCCTCAGCTCTGCAGCTGAGGGCATGCCGCCGCGCTGCTTCGCCCACTCCCGCATCGCGTGAGCGATGAACTTGTTGTAGGCATCGTTCTGGTCACCGTTGAAGACAAGCGACGCCACGCCTTGCTCGGCAGGAGCGTCACGGAGACGATCAAGAACTTCCGCTAGGTCCTTCCTCACCGGTTTTGAGGCATCACGTGAGGTGACGAGTACCAGCCGGTCTTGATCATGGCCCGGCATGAGGTGCTGCTGAACGAACTGCCTGACGGTCTTGCCGAGTTCACTCTCCCGCGCCTGAGACAGCGTGATTGATCGCTTTGCTTGGATCGCTAGTGTCCGGCCATCGGAGGTGTGCACTCGGCAGTCGTCGACGGGTTCGCCGGTTTCGCAGGCAATCCGTTCCACAGTTCCGGTCCACAGCCCCTGGACGCCGGGGGAGGCGGAGGCCGCTACAGCGGCGACAGCCAGCCAGGCGGCCACGCGATGCTGGTAGTCGAAGCCACCTGCCCCGGCGCTGCCCCCGGCGTCTGCCCGTGCTGCCTCACTCACCGCGGCTCTCCTCGCTCACGCCTACCTGCAGGCTCAGACACATCCATTATCTCGGGGGAGTGTCACGGATGAGGGATGTTTGTTCTGGTTGTCGCCTGCGGTGATGGTGCTGGCCGGAGGGCCGTACGCCGTTGTGTGGGCGATGGTTGTATTTGTTACGTGGATGCCGACTTTGTGGCAGAGCGTGCCGTTCCTCCGGTGACCGGTGTGGTGCGGTGGGTGGTGGTCGACGCCGGTTCGTTTGATCTGCAGACCGAGGCGGTGGCGTTCCTTGCGTCGTTGCGGGCGCGGGGGTGTTCGCCGAATACCGAGCGCGCGTATGCGGGGCGGGTGGCTCTGTACTTGAGTTACTGCCGGGTGCGGCGGCTGGACTGGCGGATCCCCGGCTTCCTGGATCTGGTCCGGGCTGCAGCGGTGGCTGGTCGAGACCCCTGTCCAGCACCGGGTCGGCCAGGTGCGGCCGGGTCCGGTCCGTTACCGCTCCCGGGGGACGGCGAACGCGGTCATGACGGTGGTGGGGGAGTTCCTGCGGTTCGGCGCTGTGCACGGCTGGGTGCCGGCTGAGACGACGGCGTTGCTGTCCCGGCCGAAGTTGCTGCGTTTCACCCCGCCCGGCTTGGATACCGGCGAGTCGGGCCGGCGGCGCCCGGTCGGGGCGGCCGTGTTCCGCTTCAAGGTCACCGAGCCGGGCTATGAGGACCTCAGCGGTGAGCAGATCCGCCGGATGATCGATGCGGCTCCGAGTGCCCGGGATCGTTTTCTGATCGCGTTGCTGGCGTGTACGGGGCTGCGGATCGGTGAGGCGCTCGGGCTGCACCGAGGTGGTATGCACCTGCTGGCCTCCTCCCGCGCTGTGGGCTGCGGCGTGGATGGCCCGCACGTGCATGTCCGCCGCCGCGTGGACAACCCCAACCGGGCTCTGGCGAAGTCCCGGCATCACCGCTTCGTGCCGGTCACCGCCGACCTCGTGGCCCTCTACACCGACTACCAGTACGAACGCGACGACGTGGCCGAGGCTGCGGAGTCGGAGATGGTCTTCGTGAACCTGTTCCGCCAGCCGCTGGGCCGGGCGATGTCGTACCCGGCCGCAGCTGCCGTACGGCTGTTCCGGACCGTACGACACCCGCCCCGCCATACCCCGCCGGGGCCAACGGCCCCGGACCCGCACCCGACACCCGCGGGCCCCGACAGGGGCCCGGCCCCGCGCCCCGCCGACGCCCCGACAGGGGCGGGCCCCAGCCGGCCAACGGCCGGCCCCTTCTTCGTTGTGCCGGTCTGCTGCTCGCTGCCGCTCTCTGCGGGGCGGGTGCGGCTGGGGGGACTTAGACATCGTTTCTGATGGCGTGATCGTTCGTTGAGCCGTACATGACGGATCTGGTGGAGCGGTTGGTGCCGGACGAGTTGTGGACGCTGTTTCGGCGGGTGGTCCCGCCGACGCAGGTCGCACGCCCGCAGGGCGGTGGGCGGTGTCGGGCTGGGGACCGTGAATGCCTGGCGGCGATCATCTTCGTGGCCGCCTCGGGTTGCACCTGGCGGCAGCTGCCCCCGGTGTTCGGGCCGGCCTGGCCCACGGTCTACCGGCGCTTCGCCCAGTGGAGCCGGGCTCGGGTGTGGGCTCGGCTGCACCGGATCATCCTGGATAAACTCGGCGCCCGAGGTGAGCTGGACTGGTCGCGGTGCGCGATCGACTCGGTCAGTGTGCGGGCCGCAAAAGGGGGCCACTGACCGGACCGAATCCGACCGACCGCGGCAAGAACGGATCGAAGATCCACCTCATCACGGACCGCAACGGGCTGCCGCTGTCACTGGGCATTTCCGGCGCCAACCTGCACGACAGCCAGGCCCTGGAGCCACTGGTTCGCGGCATCCCACCCATCCGCTCCCGGCGCGGACCCCGCCGCCGGCGCCCGGCCAGACTTCATGCCGACAAGGGATACGACTACGACCACCTGCGGAAATGGCTCCGCCAGCGTGGCATCCGCCACCGCATTGCCCGCAAGGGCATCGAGTCCTCCGCCCGGCTGGGCCGGCACCGCTGGGTGGTGGAGCGGACGGTGTCTTGGCTGGCTGGCTGCCGCCGCCTTCACCGCCGCTACGAACGCACGGCCGAGCACTTCCTGGCCTTCGTCGGCCTCGCCGCCGCCCTCATCGGGTACCGCCGTCTGGCCAGGTGAAGCAGTCCAGGCGGGGCCGGAGCCGGGTCAGGCCAGCATGAGGGCGACGGCGTCGCCTGCTGAGGCGGCAGCGGAGAAGAACCGGGTCAGCTCCTCATAGCGGTGCTGCAAGGTGGCCAGGTCCGCGGGGACCTCGGCGTCGGATTCCGGCAGGAGATAGGTCTCGGCACGGCGCATGGCGGCCATGTCGTAGTGCCGGCGAGTTCGCCGAACGGTGTGGCGGCGAGGAAGCCGCCGGCCCGGGCGACGTCCTCGGGACTCAGATAGCGGGCGGGTCCGTAGTCCAACTCGTCCTCCAGCGGAAGCTCGACCCCTCCGTGGATGATGTCGACCGGCATGCCGCCGTGGGCGGCAAGGAGGTGGTGCAGCTTGTGCCACGCCTTCTCGATGCTGAAGAACGGTGCCTTCTCGGGTGACAGCGGCTCTCCTTCGGCCCAGGCATCGCCCAGCTCATCGATGTGCTCCTGCGCCCAGGAAGGATCACTCAACGACCGCCGCAGCTCGGCAGGGGACAGACGAACGTACTCGCAGTGGATACCCATGGGCACGACGCTAGCCGCAGGCGCCGACAAGCCTCCGGCCATGTCCGTCGGCTCCCCGCTCAACAGCCATAAGAAACGGCGTCTTATGGCTGTTCGCCGCTGGGAGCCGCCGGGTGGGGGTCTTCTCCGGGCGGGAGGGACCGTAGGGTGCGCTGTTTGCCCTGGCCGCCGCCGGCGAGGATGCCGGAGGCCTCGAGCTGGGCCAGTGCCTTGCGGAGGCTGGGCCGGGAGACGCCGAGGCGTTCGGCGAGCTTGGACTCGCTGGGGAATACGGCCCCGACCGCGAGCTCGTCTTGCGTGATGAGCGAGGTGATCCGCTCGGCCAGGGGCCGGTCGTCGCCGGGCCCTTGGCGCCAGGTGACCTTCCAGCGGTCGCCGGGGTCGGGTGCGGCGATGCCGTCCTCGACGTCGGCGAGGACGGGGCGCAGGGGGGGTGCGGATCTCGATCCGGCCGCGGGGGTGAGGCGGAGATGGCGTTCGAGGATCTCGATCCAGGACCAGGCGTCGAGTCCGGCGGCGAGGGCGAGATCCGGTCGATGTGGTCGCCAAGCTGCTCGCCGCCGGCGGACCAGGCGGTGTACTGGAGCAGGCAGCCGGGCTAGGGGATGTCGATGCGCACGAAACACTCGGGCTCCTCGCCCTGCAACGCCCCCGTCACCACGGCCTGTTCGACGAGGCGGCGGTCCGCGGTGGGGCTCAGCACCGTCGTCCCGGGTGCGGTGACGGGCGGGGCGGCGGTGAGGACCGGCACGGGCAGCCCCCAACAGCAGGATCAACGAGCAGGACGGCGGGGGAGCGGCACACCGCCCCGCACGCTCAACGACACCGGCGACAACCCGTCACACCGCGCCCCGCCGTACCGCTCAGGCGTTGCCCCACGCGTCGAAGAATCGCTTGCGGTCGTCCTGCGTCTCGTGCAGCCGGCGCTTGGCGAGCAGCACATGCCAGGCGGTGGTCTCGGCGTCACGCAGCCACAGCTGCCCGAGGTAGCGACCGCCGGCGACGAGCGTGTCATGGGCCAGTGCGTCGCCGATCACCGTGGTCACGGCGTCGCGCTGCTGGTCGTCGAGCTCGGCCAGGAAGCTGAGCACACGGTCGGCGATGCCCGCTTCGTTTCCCCTGGCCAGGCGGTCGAAGGACGGGCCGCCCATGTTGCCGGGGTCGATGTACAGGGCGGCATCGCCCCCCGCATTGCCCAGCGCCACCCAGAACTTGTCGCCGTCGGGCGTGCCCGGCAGGGGGAGGGCGGCGAAGAGGTCGATCAGATGACCGTTGGCTGCCTGGTTGTAGGAGACGTCGCAGGCTGCCGCGGAAGCGATCTTCGCGACGTGCCCGGCGGTCAGCCCTTTGCCCTCGGGCCAGTCCAGCGGAAGGTTGAGCTGCTGGGCAAGGTGCTGTGCCAGCTCACCGTCGTCGTCGAGGAAGCGCCGGGTGATCACAAGTTCCCCCAGGTCAGTGCCAGTTGGCGTACAGAGGCGGCGTTCATTGCCTGTCAGTCTGCCGAACCGGGCGGTGATCCGCTGGGGTGCGCGGACAACGTCCAAAAAGTGCTCGTCCGGCGCCGGCGGCCTCGACGCCGCCCGGGCCTGAACGGCCGTCCGGCGGCGGGCAGCTGCTCGGGTGGGGGCGCGCGGTGGCGGGCTGGTGTGCGCCCTGCCGGCGCCTGTGGGACCGGCCGTACGGTCGTGACGGCGCCCCGGCGTTCGGGGAGGCCGCGGAGGAGGGGGAGCAGATGGAGCGGCGGAGCCTGCTGGGCGCGGGAGTTGTGCTGGGTGCCGCGGTGGTCGTACGGCCGCCGGCGGCGCGGTCCGCCGAGCACCCGGCGGTGTCGGACGCCGAACTCGCCGCGGTCCGCGCGCTGTTCGCCGCCGGCGCCTACGAACGGCTCGGCCGGCTGCTGCCGCTGCTCCTGGACGGCGCCGAACACGGTGTCGAGGCGGGTCCGGCGGGCGCCGCCCGGGCGGCCTGGGTGTGGGTGCTGGCCTCCCAGCTGGCCGTCAAACAGGGCCGCACCGGCGCGGCCGGCGCGTACGCGGGCCTGGCCGGGGCCGCGGCCCGCCGGTCCGGGAACGCGGTGGTGCTCGCCGCGGCGGCCCGCGCGGGTGCGACCCCGCTGCGCCGCACCGGCCGCACCCCCGAGGCTCTCGCCTTGCTGAAGGAGGCGCGCGCCCACCTGACGGCCGGCCCACGGCCCTCGGCCGCCGAGCTGGACGCGGCGGGCATGGTGGAGCTCACCGCCGCCTACACCGCCGCCCAGGCCCACCAGACCTCCACCGCCCGGGACTTCGCGGACGAGGCCGACCAGACGGCACTGCGGCTCGCCCGCCGCCCGCACGCCGGCGGCCGGCCGCTGCAGCTGTCGGCCGGCCAGTGCACGCTGTACCGGATCGGGATCCACCGCCACCTCGGCGACCTCGACACCGCCCTCGCCCACGCCGCCCGCCTGGACGCCGGGCAGCTGCCGACGGCCGAGCGCCGCGCCCGGGCCGCCACCGACACCGCCCGCGCCCTGCTCGACGCCGACGATGCGGCCGGCGCCTTCACCCAGCTGCGCCTGGTGGAGCTCGCCGCACCCGCCGAGGCCCGCCGCCCCTCGGTCCGAGCGCTGACCGCCGAGGTCGCCGGGGCCCGGCCCGGCCTGCCGGGCCTGGACGCCTACCTCCGCCGCACCGCGCCCGGGGTGAACGCACCGGCCGGATAAGGCGGTTGCACACCGTGCCGGGCGGAGCCTTCCCCGCTGGCCCGGCCCGGGAAGAAGGCGCGCGGGCCTACGGCTGTGGGGCGGCGGCCCTAGGTGTGTTGTCCCGGGACGTTGGTGACACGCGTGCTGGGTGCTTGAAAGGGTGAGGGCCTTCTGGGTTCGGTGTGGATTGCGACATCTACCGCCGAACGCCAGGAGGCCCTCGTGTCCCACCGTAACGCCCCGCTGACGCCGACCGGCAGGCTGCGTCTGGCCCGGTGTGTCGTGGACGACGGATGGCCGCTGCGGCGGGCCGCGGAACGTTTCCAGGTCAGCCACACCACCGCTGCCCGCTGGGCGGGGCGCTACCGCCGACACGGTGAGGCCGGGATGCACGACCGCTTCAGCCGGCCCCTTCGTTCGCCGCGTCGGACCCCGGCCGCCGTGGAGGAACAGGTGGTGCGGCTGCGGCGTGAGCACCGCATCGGACCGCTGCGGCTGGCCGCCCAACGCGGCCCTGACCGACCGGCTCGCCGCCGTCTGCAAAAGCTTGGTCTGCAGGAGCGCGGCCTGGGGCGTGGCCCATCTGACCTTCGGCCTGCAGGCCCGCCGCCGGGTGGTGTGGGAGGCGGTGGCCACGACGGGCTCCCGGCCGAAGTGCCGGCCTGAGGCCCGGTCCTCGGCACCGGACCCATACGGTGAAGCGGACGCCCGCGAAGGGCGCCCGCTTCCGTCCGTGACCCGGGCCTGGGTGTGGTGGAGGGATCAGAACGCGTAGAGGGCGTTCCCGTTGAGGGTCGTGGCCATGACGCACGCGTTCGAGAAGCTGTGCTTCCAGGAGATGCGCTTGCCCTGCCACACGCCGTCCGCCGTGACGGTGACGGGGTCGTAGTGCATCGGGCAGGCGCGGTCGGTGTCCGGCGTGGCCAGGAGCGTGTCGAGGGTGCCGGCGGTGGCGGCGAGGGCCGCACAGGCGGCCTCCGGGTCGGGGTGCGTTCCCTGCGCGGTCGGCGCGCAGCTGAGGGTGGCCGCCCGTACGACGGTGCCGTCCTCCCCGCCCTGGGCGACGGTGAGGACCACGGCGGAGGGGGCGTACAGGCTGGTGGGCTGCGCTTCCGCGACACCGGCGGCGCAGGCCAGGGTCAGAAGGGTAGCGGCGGAGACGGCAGCGATGTGGCGACGCACGGCGACACTCTCTTTCGATTTGAAGGGCAGAGGCTGGACTTGCCTGTGCTTTGTAGGCTGTACGTCGCAGAGTCTGTCGGGTGTGAAAGTTGCGTGCACATCCATGACCGATTTACAGACAACCCGTTCGATTATCGGCGACCGAATGGTCGTTCAGGCAGCTCAGGCGGGTTGCGTGCAGTACGTGATCACCTCTTGACGCACCGTGATACCGCGGCGTGCCAGCCGTGCGAAGGTCGCTGACCTGCTCTCCGTCGCGACGCGTTCACCCAACATCCATCCAAGCTGACCGAATAGCGCCGCTATCTCCGCAAGAACGGCACTCCGGAAGCGGAATCGCAGGCCGGGAGGTCTGTCGTCGGGGGCGCGGGGCCTGGCCGGGCCGTCCGCGGGTACGGGAAGCGCATGGCGCCGTCCCCCACGCCCTGACGGGTGGTCAACCGCGGTGCGGCCGGACTGGCGGGCGGACGAAGGAGGGCGCATAGCGGTCGGCCTCATCGGTTTCCTCGGCGTGATGCTGGTGGCGTACGTGGTCCCCGGCCCAGACTTCCTCGTGGTGGCGAGGGCGGCTGCCGAGCATCCGTCGAAGGGGCGGGTGGCCGCGCTGGGTGCGCAGGCCGGGCTGTGCGTCCACATGCTCGCCGCCGCCGTCGGGCTGTCGGCGGTCGCTGCCCGTTCCCCGTCGGTGTATGACGCGGTCAAAAGGCCAGTCCGGCGTCGGTAACGTGCAGGTCGTAGGGGCTGCTCCCGGTCGCGAGCAGGCCACAGGCGACGGCGTCGTCGAGGTGGACCCCCAGGCCCATCGGGGTGATGTGCTTGGTCGGGTCGTCTTCAGCCGCTCCCTTGACCAGGGTCTTCTTTCTCAAGGGCGTGGCGCCAGGCTTGCTTGGCGGCAGCTCGCGCCTGTCGCCGTTCGATGGCCCGGTGCCAGCCGCGTGGGGGTCTGTCAAACAAACGGTGTAACTCGGGTAGTTGGGGTTACTGGCGGGCTGCTGAGAGCCGGCCGTCGAAGGTGATGTCGAAAGCGTTCAGCGCGGTCTTCCAGCGCATGGTCCAGCGGACCTGGCCCTTGCCTATGGGATCGAGCGACATGATCGCCATGTAGACGCACTTCAGGGCGGCCTGCTCGTTCGGGAAGTGCCCGCGAGCCTTGACCGCCCGGCGGATACGGGTGTTCACCGACTCGATCGCACGCTCGTGATCGATACACCTAGTCGCGGGCGGTCCCAGCCCGGTAGCGCGGCGGGCGGGGGAACTCTCCCCCCTGCCCGCCAGCGTCCTTGGAAGGCTTCGATCCGCTCCTGTGCGCCACCCGCAGGCCGGGCTGAGGCCAGTGGTAGGTGCGCGCCGACATCCTGGTGTCCCCGCGGAGATCCACCTCGACCTGATAGCGGACCGTCCCGTCCGCCCAGTCCTGCCGCGCCATGACTGGCGCGTACCGCCACCGGCCGGACGAGAACACCTTGAGCGCCGGGCGGTCGCCAGGCGGCCAAGTCCACACCACCGGTCGTGACCGCCGTACGGCCCCGGCGCCCCGGCGGCCCCAGGTACCAACCATTCCGGGAGCAGCGCCCGGCAGCCGGCCCAGCAGCCCAAGGCGCCCGCCCCCATGCCCCCGGCGGCGAAGGCCCCGGCCGCGCCTGCGGTGAAAGTGCCCGCGGCCCCGCCCGTCCGCATCAAGTGACCACGCGACGTAAGCCCCTCGGCCGGACACCGTCCGCCCCTCCAGCACACCCACGGAAGGAACCCCTTTGTCCGTCCGTCCCTGCAAGCGGTGCCCGGCCCCCTGCGCCGACTGCTCCCGCACGCTGCGCGTCCTCGCGGTCCTGCTCGGTGCGGCGCTGGGCCTCGCGCTGATCGCATTCGCCCTCGCCCTGGGGATCGCCGCTGACCTGACCGGCGACTCACCGAAGCCCACCCCGTCCGCCCCGGCTGTCCACCGCGCCCGCGGACCCGACGCCCAGCCCGCGGCCCACCGAGGAGCCGACGTCGGACCCGAAGCCGACCCCGACCATGCCGCCGGACCCGACGGGCACCGCGTGCAACATCTTCGACCCCGAGTGTCCGGGCGGCACCGGAGGAACCGGGGGCGCCGAAGCC
The DNA here is from genome assembly GCF_000761215.1 of Streptomyces glaucescens. Lineage (GTDB taxonomy): Bacteria > Actinomycetota > Actinomycetes > Streptomycetales > Streptomycetaceae > Streptomyces > Streptomyces glaucescens_B. Next base: position 158,320 of record NZ_CP009439.1, read on the forward strand.
TGACACCTCCCCGCTGCGCCCCGGCCGGACGACTCCCCGGCCGGGGAGTCGTCCGGCCGGGCCCGACGCTGCTGGCAGCGGGGGTACGCTCCCTCGACCGGCCGTCCGAAGTGTGATTGATGCCACACGTCCTACTGTGCGTGCCGAATCGGCACCCTAACCGGTGATCCGGGGTATCCCTAGTATAGCGATCTCGTCACGGACAGTAACTTTTCGATTGATGGTGTGGTCCCTCCCTGCGGCACATCGGGTTTCGATCGGCACTCGGTGTGGTCGGATGGTCCCAGCGATGCAGCCCAGCCTCGGACCCCTCTCGGGAACCGCGGTCTCGAGAGTTCGAGCCGGGCCCCTGTCCCCTCGGCAGGAAGTTGGGAGGCATCCATGGGGCGGCGTAACAACCGACCCGACGCGCGCAGGTCAGGGTGGCGACGGATCAAGGAGGTCTGCGTCATCGTGACGGCGTCCATGACGGCGACGTACTGGACACTGAGCGCCGTGCAGGCGGCTATCGACCTGCACACCACCGTCGCCCCCTGGTGAAGAAACCACCAGGGGACGGACGGTAGCTAAAAGGCGCGGGGCCCTCGATGGGTAGCAGCCGACGGGGGCCCTTCGCTGACGACTGCGTGCAGCCGCTGTCACCATGACACGGCTGCACAGCCCGCCGCTACCTCACCCGAGTCACCGTGACGACAGCATGGCGTGTCGTTCCCGACAGCACCTCCACCACCGTGCCGGTGACCACCGCGCTGTACGGCTCGCCTCCCGCCGTCGCCGCGCGCCGGGGCCGGGGAGCGCCGGCCAGGACCTGCGCCATCTCCGCGGCCAGCGGCGCCTTCAACGCCTGCGACAGGGCCGTGCGCCCGTCGGGCAGGCGCACGGCCAGGTGCCGGGGCCGCGCGGCCGGCCCGGTGAACCCGACGACCTCGGCGTCCACCGTCTCCGCGTGCCGGACCTTCCGCCACTGCCTGGAGCACCCGCGGTAGGTCGACGATCCGGTCTTCACCATCAGGCCCTCCACCCCCTGGGTCTGAAGCACCTCCTACCAGACCTGGGCCAGGGCGACGTCCGTCGTCGTCGGTACGGCCTGGATCGGCGGCTCGATCCCGTGCTCCTCCAGCACCTGCTCCAGCAGCGCCCTGCGACGGACGTACGACCAGCCGCGGACGTTGCCGTGCACCGGGTGGTGCAGCACGTCGAACACGGCGTACGTGGCGGGTGCTGCTCGGCGAGGAGGCGAGCGCGTGCGGGGGTGGAGTTGGCGCGGGACTGCGCGGCGCCGAAGTCGATCCGTCCGCCGACGTAGATCACGCCCTCGCCGTCGAGGACGACCCCGGGAGGCGGCTGCATCCCCGCGAGTGCCAGATCCATCCAGCTGCGGGTGACATCGCGCCCGGCCCGCGTCTGCAGACGGACAGTGTCCTTGGTGCGCCACATCACCAGCCGGTGCCCGTCGAACTTCGGTTCGTAGTGGAGATCCGTGCCGACAGGCAGCGTCGGCACGGCCTGGGCGAGGGCGACGGAAACGGGCCAGTCCACACTTTTGAGCCTGCGGCCGGCCTGCGCTCGCCGCGCGGCGGGGCCGCCCGCCGAGATGAGACCGGCTGGTAACCCGTGACGGACACAAAACCTTTGCAGCGTGCAGGGTGCGCCCCTGCTCGCGCCGTGTACCTCGGCCGCCACCCGGCGGCCGCGCGGCGCGGGCGGAAGGGAGCAACGTGCAACCGCACGTCATGCAGGCCATGCACAACTGGCGCATGGCCTGGAACGGCCAGCAGCACAGGGCGCAGGAAGCGTTCACCGCGGCGTTCCCCGCCCTTACCCCCGCCGACCGGTGCCAGTGCTTCGGCCCCACCCTGCGCTGGGAGAGGCCCGGCGAGGGCCAGGGCAAGGTGTGCCTCGACGATCACGGCCGCGCCACGATCGAGTTCGAGCGGGTCGCCAAGGCCGCGGTCGGCCACGCGATGAAGGAGACGTGGGGCGCCGACTGGTTCGACGAGGGCCTCGGCGGCTTCGCCGAAGCCGAGCCCGGCAGCTACCACTACGAGGACGAGCAGTCGTACGCCGAGTACCAGTTCGACGTCCACGACGAAGGCACCGTCACCTTCGGGATCTCGTACGTGAAGATCGACGACATCGTCACGATCCTCGACGTCCTCGAGCAGGCGCTCGCCGAGCACCGCGCGGCCTGACCCGGCAGGAGGAGAGGTGACGTGGTGCCCCGGATCCGTATCGCGTCACCCCTCACCTGGGTGTAGTAACCGCCGCCCGAGGCCGGCTCGCCCGCCTGGACCAGCCGGCTCGATGCGGCGCGGCCGACTCAGGCGGACGGCTGGCCCTTGTCCTTGCCACCACCGCCGCGGCCGCGCCCGATCCAGGCAGCGGCGACAGTGCCAACTGCCCCGATGACGGCAGCAATGATGATTTCCACTGGTTCCCCCTCGAGGTAATGGTAAGCGGATCTGCGTCACGGTCAGCATGATGAGGGGAATGGAGTTGCCCACGCAAACCTTTGTGTTGGCGTGTAACTGCTGTTCAGGGGCCATTTTCTGGGTTTCCTGGAACGTGGCCACACCGTTTTTAGGATGGGCCTGAAACCGTTTTTGGAACATTGCAGGTCGGGCTTTGAGGGCCTAGCAAAAAAACGTGGCTGGAAAACGGCGGCGAGTCAGGGCGCGACGTAAGGCTAGGAGGCCGTCCACTCTCCCCGCCTCGCCCTGGGCGCGCCCATCAGGGCCGTGAACGACACGGCTCGGCGCCCGGGGCAGGCGAGGAGACCAGTGCTGTGAAGGCACGACGGCGGACCGGCCCCACTGATGTGGTGACGGCGATCGTCTACGAGCGGGACGGCGCCTGCGCGCGCTGCGGGGCCCGGGAGGACCTGACCATCCACCACCGCGTGAACCGCGGCATGGGCGGCGCCCGCGAGGGACTGGATCAACCAGGCGCACAACCTGCTGCTCGTGTGCCGGGTGTGCAACGGCTGGTTCGAGGACAACCCGAGGCAGTCCTATGAGGCCGGGTGGAAGGTCCGCCGGCCGCAGCTCCCCGGCGAGGTCCTGGTGACGTACGCCGACGGCCGCGAGTACCAGCTCACCCCCGACGGTGTCCGCGCGATGGCGGTGACCCGATGACCGCCCCGGCCGCACCCGCGTGGTCCCTCTGACCGCCCAGTGGTACCTCGCCGGGTGGCGCAGCAAGTACCGCCTGCGCGCGAAGGCCCTCCGCACCCGCGTCGACGACCGCGACAATCATCGGCTTCGCCGCGACGCTCCTCGGGTACACCGTCGCCCTCGGCGTGTTCGGCGGACCATGCGGTACCACCCGGGCGTGGTTCCGCGACTTCGGCCACCGGTTCGGCCGGTACACGATCGGTGGCTGGCGAACCGTCCGGCGCGTGCCGGTGTCGACCTGCTGGGCGTTCGGCGGCAACCGCAGCCGCATCGGCTGCTACGGCACGGTTGCCTCTCGCACGCTGATGTTCGCCAAGTTCGCCACCCGCGCCGAGCTGCGCGCGAGCCGGGAACGCCACGGCGGCCGCCCGATGAGGCGTCGGTTGTGGGCCGCGCGAGGCCGAGAGACGTACGTCCCGCTCAGACCCGGCAAGCGCGCCCGCGCCCGCCGTTCGTCCCTGGACTGGGTCGCCGCCGTGGTCGAAGGCATCTTCGACGGCATCGCCGAGTTCCTGTGTACCTGGGGGCGGCGATGAGACGCCGACGCCAGTGCACCACCTGGTCCTGCTTCGCCGTCGACGTCCAGTGCCAGCGCCTGGCCCAGCACGACGGCCCGCACGGGGCTTCCCCGACCCCCACGTACGGCCGGCATTGATCCTGGACCGACGAGGACCCTGACGGCATCACGGTGCTCCACGGCACCGTGTGGTTCCACCGGCCGGACCGGACCCGGGTCAAGCAGACCGCCTGGCTCCTCGCCCCGTGGGCCCTGCTGGGATCGATCGCCTACCTCCTGTGGCGGTACTCGTCCCCGGCCGCAGCCGTCGTGTTCGTCGCTCTGGAGCTGCTGATGAGCGTCCGCCGGCCGCGCTTCGTCGACCTCGGCCGGTTCAGCGTCGGGGTGTGGCCGGTGACGCCCGCGGCGCCGCCCCTGATCTTCGGCATCGCCTGGGCGACGCACGGCGAGGGACGGAACGCGGAGATCGCCGGCCTCGAGGTGATTCTCGGCTCGGTGGTCGTTGGGGCGTTCTTCATCGTGCCGCGCAGCGAGTGGCCGGCGTACAAGCGCTCGCAGGCCGCGTTCAAGGCGCAGCAGAAGGGGCGCCGCTCATGACCCGGGTCACGCTGCACGGCTGTATCCGCGCACCGCGGTACCTGCGCGTGGGCGCGTTCGGCTGTGGGCTGTCCGCCTTCCGCAGGGCCCGGCCCTGGGCTTCGGCCGGGTCGCGACGACGGACACTCCCCACAGGCCGGCTCCCGGGCAACAGTACGTGCGCGACGGGAGCGGCTGGGTTCTGGTCTTGGGAGGTATCGCGTTCGTGGCGCTCCGTTGGAGGTCAGTAGCCGCACGCCAGTAACACCCTCGACGCCTTTTTGCCGTGGTGTACTGTTTCCGTCTGTGCGGCCGGCAAGGGGGTGCCCCAGTCGCCGCGTTTGGCGCTGCCTGCGCCGAAGAGTGACGGAGAAGCGACCATGCCCAGGAAAGCCCCGAAGTACGAAGGCGTAAAGCCCAACTACCCGCCGTTGCGGCGCAGTGCGGAACAGAAGGTCCTCCACGAGATGGGGCAGATCTCTCGTCCGGAGGACCGCATCGTGCGCGCAGTCGAGATCGTGCGCCAGGCCGACGCCGAGATCGGTGCCCACCTGGGCGACCGCAACGCCGCTTTGGCCAGCCTCTACTTGTACGACCACCTCGAGGGTGCCAGCCTCGCTGATGCGGTCGGGGTCAACAAGAACGCCCTGCGCAAGGTCCTTGCCGAGGTCTCCCTCGGTGACTCGCGGGCGCAAATCCCGCCTCACATGAGCGATGACGAGCTGACCCAGTTCGCCAAGAAGCACAAGGTCAGGCACATCCCGGACGCCGCCGAGCGGCTTGCCGAACTGGGGCGGATCATCGAGAAGGCCAAGGCGCGCCGCGGCGTCGCGGTCCGCGTCATGCAAGACACCATCCTCGTCCTGAACGACGAACCGTATGGATGGAAACCCGAGCGCATCGCCGAGCACGCCGGCGTGATGCGGGATCTGATCTACAAGCAGCGCGCAGCGGCCCGCAAGCGCCACGGCCTGTAGCGCACTCCCCAGCATCACCGGGGCCGGTCGTCTGCCGGTCACCACCGGGGACCGGTTTCCTGGTCGCCGAAGAACCGGCTTCCGGAAGACTGGGCCCCTTTAGTAACGACTGGCTGCTCCTCACCGGTGACCTTCCCGTGGGGATGCGGATTCCGCTGGGCCGCTACACCCTGAGGCCTTCACCGCCGACGAACTGAGGCAGCTGGGCCCCATGCCGGCACTCCAGGGCCTCCAGCCGGGTGGGCTCGACCTCGATCTCCTGGCCGGTGCCCCCTTTGTCCACGCCCACAACCCCGAGCGCGCGCCGGACCGCAGGGACACGGGCTGGTTCGACTTCGCCGGTCGCCGTCCGGAAGCCCTGCACTGGAGGGCGTTGCTGCCGCTGATCCTGTGGAGTGAGGATCTGCTGCACGTCGACGCGGTGTTCGGCGTCGAGCGCGGCCGCTACTTCGACCTGAACCGGAACCAGGTGCCCACCACCATCCAGATCTACGAGGATCGCCATGGCATCCCGGAAGAGGTCGAAGTCCGCGAGAGCGGCAGCTTCCGCGTCGCTGCAGCCGCTCTCCCTCGGCTGCAGGCCTTTTGCTCCGCGGTGACAGCGAAGATCGATGCCGTCATGGACGGCATCACCAGCGGCCGGAGTCTTCCCAGGAAGCGAGCCCGCCGTTTGGAGCGAGCTGCCCGTCACCTGCTGCAGGCCTACCAGCGCACCTACAGGGATGACGGCGTGTGGGAGGAAGAAGCCGACGAGCGGCTTCTGGACTACGTCATCGCGCTGGAAGCCCTGATGGTCAGCCCCGGCGACAAGCACGAGGGCATCAGCGAGAGGATCCGGACCCGGACGGCGGCCCTGTTCCCCAGCCCACTGCGCAAGGGCGTCGAGAGCAGAGTGCAGAAGGCGTACAGCGCGCGAACTAAGTACGTACACGGAGACCTCCTCGCCGACCAGAAGGAGGCCGAACTGCGCGAGCTCAGGCTGCTCGTCCGGCAGGTCGTCCTGCGCTGGCTCATCCTCACCCCCTACGACACCCAAGACCTCGCACCGCGTCTTGACACCGCAGCCGAATGCATCAGCTGCTCACGCGCCATCAACGAACCCCTACGCGCCTTCTTCCAGGCATCACCGCCACAGGAGGACGTCCGGGCCTGAGACAGCACTGCCTCCGCTGCCGCGGCCGACGTCGCCGCACGCCGCAGAGCTCGGGCCCCGTGGCGTTCGCGTTGATGGCCACCCGGGCCGTTCCGTGGCCGGGCATGAGAACCGCGTCGACCAGCCGCGCCCCGTCCAGGCCCTGGCCGCTGAGCTGTCGCAGCCGGTCGGCCACCGACTTGACCGCCTCCAGGCTGGCGTGGGAGGGGTTCTTGGCCAGGATCTCCAGGGTGCAGTAGCGCAGTACCTGCGGATGCGTGGAGCGGCGGCGCAGCTCGGCTCGCAGGGAACTGGCGTGCCGTGCGGCCTCGCTCAGTGTGGCGGCCGTAGGTCCCCTGGCCACCTGTCCCTTGTCGTTGATCCGCAGCCCGACATGGACGAGGACCTCGTTGAGGTCGTCCTGCCGGCGCGAGAACGTGTGGGGCTGCTGAACGTAGCGCACCGGGGCCATCGCCTCTTTGATGAACGTGATCACGCAGTTCGACGCGCCCTGGCGCGCCTGCTGCGCCAGCAGCGCCGCGGCCAGCCGGTCCCGCTTGTTGCCGCCGCCGTCCGCATCCGGCACCTTCACGACGGCCAGCAGCTGCCCGATCTCCCGCCCGGTCAAGCCGTGAGCGGTGTCGCCGAGCACACCTGCCACCGCCGTGACGACTGTTGCCGGCCAGGGCTCGTGACGTGTTGCCATGTCCCGTCCCCTTTCCCTCGTCCCAGGGCCAACCGGCCAGGATGTCACGGGCACGGAAGACAGACGCCCCCTTTTCCACGCCCGTGAAAGACCGCGACCCCAGGCATCCTCCGGGCCGCGGTCGGCCCCCGCTCTGGCCGGGGGCCGATTCCTGTGGCCGGCCAGCGGCCCCGGGCGCTGTGGACCCCTGGGGCCGCTGGCCGGGCCGCGATGACAGCTACGCCGTGTCCCCTTCGGCACCGACGGTGGCTGGCAACTGCGCCTGCCGGACGAGCCGGGAGGCCAGTTCGGGTCGACGCGCGGGTGGGCCGAGCCGTGCGCCGGGTTCAGCAGCCGGGCCGTCCACCCCTCGGCGACGCGGACCGCCTCCAGGCCGGTCCCCTCCGCCAGCGGGAGCACGGTCAGCAGGCACCAGGACGTCCACCGGGACGCCCCCCGGCCGTGCGGTGGGCGTAGTGCTCGGCCAGCCGGTCGCCGACCGCGCCCGGGCCCTGGCGGCACACGCTGCCCACGTACCGGCACCCACGGCGGTTGTCCCACGCGACGTACACCGCGCAGTTCGCCGCCACTCGGCGGCGCACCGCGACCGGGCTGGCCCGGCACACCACCACCGGCGAGCTTGAAGCCGGACGGCAGGGGCGGGTCCGTGCCCGTTCGCATCGGCCCGAAAGGTATTCGTGGAGGTATTCATGGTGGCATACTTTCGGGTATGGCAGACACGACCGTGAAGATCGACACCGAGACACGCGACCGGCTGGCCGCCATCGCTGCCGCTCGGGGCACGAGTGTGCGCGCGCTGGTGGCGGACCTGGCCCTGCAGGAGGAGAACCAGCTGAAGCTGGGCCAGGCCACCGCCGCTTTCCGGCAGGCCGTCTCCCAGCCGGGGATCGCCGAGGCCTTCGACCGTGACTTCGGCGGCCTTCCCCAGGACACCGACCGTATGCACCGGGCGGCCTGATCTTGGATCTGCACATCGACGTGCGCTGGCTCCTGGACCGGCAGGAGGATCTGCTCGGCAAGGAACTGGCCGTGCGGGACTACTCTGGGCTCGTCGCCGCCGTGGCCCGGCACCGGGTGAACACCCCGCACCTCGAGGTCGGCCAGCCCGACGCGTACTGGCGGGCGGCCGCGCTGCTGGAACAGCTCGTCCTGCTGCGGCCCCTGCCCGCACGCAACGAGTACTTCGCCTACGGCGTCGCCGTGGCGTACATCCGCGCCTCCGGCGAGACCGTGGACGCCTCCTACGAACCATGGCGCGACCTGATCACCGACATCCGCGCCCTGCGCCTGACGGTGTACGACATCGCCGACCGGCTCCGCTCACTGCGCCCCTCCTGACCGGTCATCCCCTTCTCGGAACCGCAGCAGCGCGTACAGGCATGAGCCCTTACGCGCTCGCCGAGACCGGTGGCGGCCTGCCAGGCACAACGGCAGGCCGCCACCGGCTCGCTCAGCAGCCCGCACAGCCGATCATGAACGGAGAGTCCTGCATGGGCATCGTCGGAGACGGCCTGGAGCGCGCCGTCCGCCAGGCGTTCACCCGCCCCATCCCCAAGAGCGCCGGGGCGCAGATGCGTTACCTGGTCAAGCAGCTCAAGGGCACCCGCGCGGTGGCCGACGCGCTCGGCGTCTCGCAGCGCACCGTGGAGCGGTACGTGAAGGACCAGATCCGCCGGCCGCGGGCCGACCTCGCCCAGCGCTTGGAGGACGCGGTGCGCGAGCGCTGGCAGCCCCGCGTCCGCGAGCGCGCCCGCCGCCAGGCCGCCACCAGCACCGGCCTGGTCGTGGACGTCCGGGCCCGGTTCGGCTTCACCGCCGCGCCCGGCACCACCGACGACGCACGGATGCGTCACCTGACCATCGCGCTGCCCCCGAGTCACGCGGCCCGTCTCTTCGACGCCCAGGACGTCGGCGCTGGCGAGCAGCAGCTGCGTGCCATCGCTGCCGAAGGCCTCGGCGAGATGTACTTCCGCGACGGAGGCCGCCGCGCCCACGGCCTGGAGGTCGAGTTCACCGACGTGGAACAGTTCGAGATTGACCTGTAGGGCCGCAGCCCGCCGGGGTGCGGACTTGGCCATTGAGCACGACGGTTGGCCACCCTGGCGCTCACTCGCAGACGTTGCACTGACGCCGATACTCCTGTGCGCCCCCCCCAGGGCGCGCCGCAGCGTACGGCCAATTGGGCCAGGAGGCAGTTGCGCTGCAGTGGGAAGCCCGTCAATGGGAATTGGACGTACATCACGCTTGCTATGCCCTGATCGTCTGACTTTCCGAGAGCTAGGATCGGGACCGGCGCCCGGTCAAGGCAAGGTGTTGCCGCGTGGGGCCGGGTGGTCGGTGACGGCCGGCCGTGGGCCGCTAACCCCTCCGCCGCTCCGCTGGCGGCGGACCGGCCGTCACACCGGAACAGGGAGCGGGCGGAGGCGCACCACCGGCCGCCGATGCTGGGTGCCATGCGCACTGCCCGCACCCGTCCCGCTCCCGGAGGGCTTGCGTGGCCGGTGTGTTCTTCCGTGCGGGCCTGGCCCCGGATGCTGGCGCGGTCGGGGCCGTCTTCGTTGTGCGTCAGCTGAGTCGGGTGCGGGCTTCTCTGACAGTACGTTGCCACTTCCAGGTCGGCTAAGTTGTGTCGGGCGGCGAGTTCGGTGCCGGCCCCGCGGTGGTGGCCGCCGACTTCGCGAAGGTAGGTGAGGGCTTCGGCGATGCGCGCCTCGGTTGTGGCGGAGGGGCCACGGCGCCGGCGGGGTGGGGGAAGTAGCCGGGTTTGGAGCCCGGGCCGACACCCGGACAGGGTGATCCGCCGGCCGTCATTTGTCTCATCCCGGCCAAGCGACAAAGACGCATAAGCTCTGTCGTGGGTGTCAATACCTCCCGCCCCTGGGATAGCGCAAGCGCCGAGCAGCGCCGAACACGGCATTGCTATTCTTCCGGGATGACTTATCCGACCACGGATGAAATCCGCGCGCTCCACGAACGATACGCGCCCACACCCGAGGCGTTCGAAGCCGTCTACAGTCACTGTGAGATCGTCTGGCGCATCGCGGAAGAACTATTGAATGGCTTGAATGAGACAATCATTGACGGAAACCTCGTCCGGGCTGGAAGCCTTCTCCATGACATCGGTGTCTATCGGCTCTACGATACCGATGGCAACCTGGAGCATGAAAACTACGTCCGTCACGGGCTCCTCGGCCACGAAATACTTGCGGCTGAAGGCCTTCCCGAGACCCTGTGCCGCTTCTGCTCCTGTCATACCGGCGTAGGCCTCACGAAGCACGACGTACTCTGTCAGCAACTTCCTCTGCCGCCGGCGGACTACCTTGCCGTGAGCGAAGAGGAAAAGCTGGTGATGTACGCCGACAAGTTCCACAGCAAGACCACCCCGCCGAAGTTCCTCACCGCCAACGCGTACGCCGCCTACGTCCGCCGATTCGGCGATGACAAGGTTGAGGCCTTCACCCTTCTCCGCAAGACCTTCGGCGAGCCTGACGTAAGCGCCCTTGCTGCTCTCTACGATCAAGCGCTCACCGAGTAGCCCGAGCTGCCAACCCTGGGCGCCGGCCGTCCACGCAAGGCACAGCGGCTCGCGGCCCAGAGACACCCCGGCTCGAAGCACCGTGTCCCCGGCGTTTTTGTGAAACCCAAGGCGTGCAACCGGGTGGCCCTGGCAAGCTATGACCCATGGCAAACCTCTTCGTCCAGGACCTCCGCGTCATAGCGCGAGGTCTGTCTGATGATCCTGCGGACTGGCCGTATATCCCATGCCCTACTTGCAAGCGTTCCGGACTTACACTCGTACCAAATTCACTCGTCCTCGAAGAGGCAAACCAGAGCCAATCCTGGCACGCACTCGACCATTGGGATCCAGATTGGATCTACGGCGCGTTCCATTGTGTACTTCGATGTTACAAGGAGACATGCGATCTCGTCCGAGTCGTGGGCCGCACAAGCATATACATGGAGAGCATGGAAGAGGGATATCGAGAGCACCTAACTCCTCAATTCTTCATGCCGGAACTGCCTTTGATTCAGAGCTTTGGCGACTGTCCGAAGCAGGTCCGGGAAATGATTGAGGCGGCTTCTCCAGTACTTTGGGTCGATCCGAGTTCGGCAGCGAACCGACTTCGGTCTTCAGTCGAGGCCTTGATGGACTGGGAGGGCATTCCGAGGAAATGGTCCAGCAATGGCAAGTCCTACAACCTCAGCCTGCATCGCCGTATTGAACGGTTCAAGACCGCTAAGCCAACTTTTTCAAAGGCTGCCGACCTCCTGTTGGCCGTGAAGTGGATTGGTAACGTCGGTAGTCATGGATCAGTAATCCGGGTTCTTGACGTTCTAGATGCGGTCGATATCCTCGATCGGATTATTCAGCAGCTCTATGATACCTCGCCTGCAAGGATTGAACGGAAGGCTGAAGAGATCATCGCCCGTAAGGGGTTGCCGGCAAGCCACATTACAAGCCTGCCCATGCCTCCGTTTTAAGTAATCTCAGTTGGGTTGGTAAGGCCACCTCCGCACGTGAGAGTTGGCGTTGAGCGTTTAGCGCGCCAGAGGTGGGTCGTGTTTCCAGAGTAGATCCAGCTAGATTTTTGAAGCACTCGGATGGTTTGATTCTGCTGCGCCACCGACTACCGTCACCCCCTCCCCTGCCCAGCAAGGTCCAGGCCGTGACGTGGGTAGCTCACATCGAGCGCAAGTGAGAACGGACTCGGGGGTGCGTGCCCATTCCAGTCTCTATCCAGTGCTTCGCTTTGAAGCACTGGTGGGGGGTGGCCTTGTTCTGCCAACGGTACATGCTGCATCATCTGATGCAGGGTCACCGGCCCCTGCTCGGGCAGGGCATGGGGCGCAGATCCGGATGCCCCGAAAGTTCTGGCCGAGGGAAACAGGCGACCCCCGGCCACCCCCTCGCCTCGCTGCCCGGGCCGCAGGCCCGTTGGCCGGCCCGCGCAGCGGGACCGGCCGGGTGGGCGGAGCGCAGCGGAGACCACCTCGCGGGGGCGCAGCTCCCGCAGCTCCGGGAGCGCAGCGGACGGAGCGTCACCGGCCCGGCGCAGCCGGGCCGGTGAGCTGGGCCGCGCAGCGGCCAGCAGCGCTCACGCTCCGCGTGAGCGCAACACCCGCGCGCAGCGCGGGTGTTCGCTTGCCCATCGCGCAGCGATGGGGTACCCGCT